>JASHWZ010000141.1 GCA_030043865.1 Thermoplasmata archaeon
CCGATCGGGAGCACCGAGGTCGGGAACACGAGGATCGAGACGTCGCGGGCGGCCAGCAGGAACGCGGCGCCCGTCATCGCCGACCCCCCGAGGACGATCCGGTAGTCCGTTCCGACCGTCCGCCGGATCACGTGGGGGGCGACCAGGCCCACGAACCCGATGATCCCGGTGAAGGCGACCGCCGCGGCCGTGACGACCGAGGCGAGCAGGATCACGCTCACCCGGACGCGGTTGGTCGCGACCCCGGCGCTCTGGGCCACGTCGTTCCCGAGCTGGATCAGGTTGAGCTCGGGTCCGTAGAGCGCGAGGAGGGTGCCAAACACCACGACCAGCGACGTCGCGATCGCGTCGACGTTCCAGGAAGCCGAGCCGAGCCCCCCGAGCAACCAGTCGTCGACCTGGAGGCCGAGCTCCGGGTTGTACAGCAGCACCAGAGCGTCCGCGGCGGACAGGAACGCGGCGCCCGTCATCGCCGACCCCCCGAGGACGATCCGGTAGTCCGTTCCGACCGTCCGCCGGATCACGTGGGGGCGACCAGGCCCACGAACCCGATGATCCCGGTGAAGGCGACCGCCGCGGCCGTGACGACCGAGGCGAGCAGGATCACGATCACCCGCACGCGGTTGGTCGCGACGCCGGCGCTCTGGGCCACGTCGTTGCCCAGCTGGATCAGGTTGAGCTCGGGCCCGTAGAGCGCGAGAAGAGTGCCGAACACCACGACCAGCGACGTGGCGATCGCGTCGACGCTCCACGACGCCGAGCCGAGTCCCCCGAGCAGCCAGTCGTCGACCTGCAGGCCCAGCTCCGGATTGTACAGCAGGACCAGCGCGTCGGCGGCGGAAAGGAAGGCCGCGATCGCGACCCCGCCGAGGAGGAGGGTCTCGACCGAGCCGTACCGGTTGCGGGCGAGCAGTACGACGATCCCCCCGGTCGCGGCCGCGCCGAGGAATGCGAAGAGCGGGAGGAACAGGTCCGCTTCCCGGATGCCGACCTGGAACACGAGGACCAGCGACGCGCCCAGCGTCGCCCCGCTCGAGATGCCGAGCAGGAACGGATCGGCGAGGGGGTTGCGAAAGACGCCCTGGAGGCCGGCCCCCGAGAGCCCGAGAGCGGCGCCGGCGATCAGTGCGAGCAGAATCTCGGGAAGCCGCACCTCCCAGACGATCGTCGGAGCCGCGCTGCAGCTGTAGTCGGGGCTCACGAGACCGGCGCACGGGTGCGCGACGCCGAATAGGATGCGGAGGACGACCTCGAACGGGATCGGCACCGGGCCGATCAGGGGGGAGACGAGGACCGCGAGCGCGCCGAGGATCGCGACGCCGATGGCGAGCCGCCACCCGCGGCCCAGGGGACGACGACGCTTCGGAGCGATGGTCGGGTCCGCCGCGGGCGCGTCGGGCACGAGGCTAGGTCAGTCCGGGTTGGAATATCGCGATGAGGGCCGGCAGACCCTGGAGGATCATCGTCGGGTCCGCCTCGGTCAACCAGTTCGAATCGAGTCCCGTGATGTTGCCGTTCTGCACCGCGGGGAGGCTCGACCAGAGGGGCGCCGCGGCGTAGTACGAGAGATTGAGGCCGAAGCCGGTGCCGTAGACGATCCACTGGGGGTTCGAGGAGAGGACCTGCTCGGGCGAAAGCTCCGGATAGGCAAAGGTGGAGTTCGCGGAGATGCTCGTGCCGCCCGCGGCCTCGATGAGCGACTCGCCGAACGTCCCGGGCCCGAACGTCCAGTACCCGTTCGAATCGGCGTCGTACGTCACGAGCACGAGCGGGAAGCTGAGAGCGTTGTTCACGACCTGGCTCGCGTTGTACAGCTCGGACGCGAGCTGGGCGTTCAGGGCGGCCGCCGTGGAGGTGACACCGAAGATCTGCGCGAGGATGTTGACGTCGACCTGGATCCCTCCGAGCGAGGAGGCTTGCAGCACGACCACTGGGATGCCGTAAGTCGCGGTGATCTCGTCGACGTACTGGCTCGAGACGATCGTCGCGGCGAGCACGAGCTGGGGCGTGGCGTTCACCAGGTCTTCGAAGCTGAAGGTCGGGCCGACCTGGACGCACATCGAAGAGGAGAGGTCCCAGAGCGCGATCTGGTCGGACGAATAGTCCGCGGAGAGGCCGCCGAGGGACGGGGCGTAGCAGTCGACGCCCACGACGTGACTGCGCAGTCCGAGCCGGTACATCGAGTCCATGATGTTGGGCCCCAGCACCACGACCCGCGAGGGATCGTACGGCACCGTCACGGAGCGACCGGTGTCGTCCGTGACGTGCACCGTGCCAGGAGTGGACGAGGGCCGCAGTTCGAAGTAGGCCCCCGTCGCGCCGATCGCGACCGCGGCCGTCACGATGACGGCGACCACGAGGAGGGTGGCCGAGACCTGGCGACGGGGCGCGGGAGAGGTGGGCGCGCCGGAGGACGGAGCGTTCAACGACATTGGACTCGAGACAAACAGTCTTTAACATAAGCTTTCCCGGGCTCGGGAGAAGCTCACGGCGGAGCACCCCCGGTCGGTCGCCACGGCCCTCGCTTCGACGACCGTTTTCGGTCCGATGGGCGCGCCGCTTCCTTCGCGGGGGCCACCGACAAACGATATGCCCTCGGTGCCTCCGGCCCCGGCGGAGGGAGCATAGGCTAACTTGGCAGACCAGCGGGCTCCAGTCAGGGCGCGGCCGACCGCGTCCGGCGATTAGGGTCTGCGGAGGGACGCGCATCGCGTCCCCGTGACGATTGACTGGAGCGCGCGGAGAGACCCGCATATGGGGGTT
>JASHWZ010000142.1 GCA_030043865.1 Thermoplasmata archaeon
GACCGCTTCGCGTGGGGGCGCAGCGAGGGACTCTCGCTCCGGGTCGCGGGGTGGATGCACGACGCCGGCACCGCGATCGACCTCTGGCGTCACGCGAACCACTCGGCGTACCTGATCCAGAACTACCCGATCTGGGGGCTCGACCAGCGCGAGGTGTTGCTCGCGTCGATGATCGCCCGCCTGCACGAGGGCGGCGACCTGCCGTCGGCCTGGAAGAAGGGGTTCCTGCCGGTCGTCCGCGCCGCGGACATCGAGACCGCCCGGCGGCTCGGCGCGATCCTCGAGGTCGCGGAGCTCGTCGCCGGGGGCCGTCCCCGGTTCTCGCTCGGCGGCGGGGGACGGCATCTCACGGTGGCCTTTTCTTCCCCGGCCGATACGTCCCTTCCCTCGCACTGGGAGGAGAAGGTCCGCAAGCCGATGGAGCGCGCGTTCGAGCTGGAGGTCCGCATCCGTGCAGGCTGAGAGCCCGAGCCCGACCCACGGTTTTCCGGGGCGGCTCTTCGTCTTCGAGGGACTCGATGGGAGCGGCAAGTCGACCCAGGCGGCGCTCCTCGGTAAATGGCTCCAGGCGCGCGGGTACCGCGTCTTCTTCACCGAGTGGAACTCGTCCGAGCTGACGGCCGCCACGATCCGACGGGGCAAGAAGAAGAACCTCCTCACACCGACGACGTTCTCGCTCTTGCACGCGACCGACTTCGCCGACCGGTTCGAGCGGAAGATCCTCCCCCCGCTCCGCGCGGGCTACGTCGTCGTCTGCGACCGGTACGCCTACACGGCGTTCGTCCGGGATGCGGCCCGGGGCTGCGACCCGCTCTGGGTGCGCAACATCTACTCGTTCGCGCCACGGCCGGACCAGGTGTTCTACTTCCGCGTGCCGGTCGCGGTGACCCTCAAGCGGAAGATCGCGAGCCGGCTCAAGATCAACTACTACGAAGCCGGCATGGACCTGGGGCTCTCCGACGACGTCAACGAGAGCTACCAGCGGTTCCAGACCCGCCTCAAGCAGGAGTACGAGCGGATTGCGCGGACCGACGGGTTCACCGTCATCGATTCGAGCCGGACGGTGGAGACGATCCAGGCGGAGCTGCGGGGCTACGTGCAACCGATCCTCGAGAACTTCCCGACGGGCGAGACCCTGATGCATGACGGATAGGACGTACGGGAACCGCCTCCCCGGCTTGACCGAGGAGTCCCTCGGCGGCAAGCTGATCGTCATCGAGGGCGCCGACGGGTCGGGCCGCACGACCGAGGTCGCGCTCTTGCGCGAGTGGCTCGAGGTCGAGGGGCACGCGGTCGTCGACACCGGGCTCCGCCGCTCGACGCTGGTCGCCGAGGAGATCGACCGGGCGAAGCAGGGGCACACGCTCGGGGCCACGACGATGGCGCTGCTCTACGCGGTCGACTTCGCCGACCAGCTCGAGAACAAGATCGTGCCGGCGCTCGCCGCCGGCGCGACCGTCCTCGCGGACCGGTACGTCTACACGCTGATGGCCCGCGCGGTCGTCCGCGGCGCGTCGCGCGAGTGGGCGCGGCGGCTCTACGGGTTCGCGCTCCGCCCGGACCTCATTGTCTTCCTCGAGGCACGACCCGAGATCCTGCTCCACCGGGCGATCGCGAAGTACGGCTCGCTCGACTACTGGGAGTCGGGGATGGACCTCTCGCTCTCGCGCGACCTGTTCGAGAGCTTCTTCGCCTACCAGGAGCGGATGTCGAAGGAGTTCGCGTGGGTGGGCGCCGAGTACGGCTTCCACCGGGTCGACGCGAACCGCAACCCCACGCAGGTCCACGAGGACGTGCGCGCCCTGGTCGCCCCGCTCTACGCGAACGGTCCGCGGGGCCGCGCCCCCGCGCGCCCGAAGCCGGCGGTCACGGCGTCGCGGACGCGAGCAGCTTCCGGGTGAGCAGCCAGCGCAGCCGGGCCGCCCCGGGCCGCACGGTCCGCGGGAACTCGACGCACGCGGCGCCCCCTTTCGTGAGTCGCACGAACGGCACGCCGTCCCCGGTGAGCGCGAGACCGAGGAACTCGCCCAGCGACGGCTCGTGCCCGACGATCACGACCGTCCCACCGGGCCGGGTGACGGTCCGCAGGCGGGGGAAGAGCCCCCCTGCGAGCGTCCCGACATCGAGCTCCGCCCAGTAGGTCGGCTTCGGCGCGTGCTCGAGGGCCTCGTGGAGGATCTCGGCCGTCCGGCGCGCCCGGGCCGCGGGGCTGCTCGCGAGGCAGCCGACCGGTCCCACGAACCGAGCGAGACCGGCCGCGATCCGACGGGTCTGCGCGATCCCCTTGCGGCTCAGCGGACGGAGCGCGTCGTCCGCCCACCGCCGCGGGTCGCGGACCTCGGCCGGCCCGTGGCGCACGACCACGACCCTCGGCCCCCGCGACGGTGTGGGCTCGCTCATGCGCGCCCCGTCGGGGGCGGACCGGGCAGAAAGCGCTTCCCGTGCCCCCTCGGGCCGGGCGGGGTCACAACAGGATCGGGGGCCCGTCGGGCCCGCTCGACTCGGAGAGCGCGGCCGGGATCGCCCGGTCGAGCGCGACCTGGGCGATGTCCTGCGCGTAGGCGACCGTCCGTCCGATCGATTCGAGGACCCGGGAAACCGCCGCCGCGGTCGCGGGCGGCATCGTCCCGCCGCCGACCGTGGGCAGGAGGCGCTCGGCGAGCGCCCTCCCCGAGGCGAACAGCGCGTCGCCGACGTCGAGAAGGTCGTTCGCCCCCGCGTCGTCGCGGACGCTCAGGACGCCTTCGAGGTGCGCCATCGCCTGCTCGTGGAGCTGCCGCAGGCTCGTGATCGGTCCCGCGCCGTCGGGCAGCTCGACCAGGCGCCGGCCGACCTCGCCGAGGACGGTCGCGTGGTCGGCGATCCGCTCCAGACTCCGCGCGATGGTCCACGCTCCGAGCAGGTCGACGCTCGGTCCCCCGAGGCTCAGGTGGAGCGCGGCGAGCCGCTGGACGTACCACGCCTCCCGGTCGACCTCGTCGTCGCGTCGTTCCCAGTACTGGTCGTCGCCGAGCGGGAGCAGCGCCCAGCTGGCGACCGCCTCGCGGTGGACGCCGACGACCATCCGGCCCATCCGGGCGAGCCGATCGGGGAGCGATACCGGACTCTCGTAGGCGAGGTCCCGCAGGCGCAGTTCCCCGCCTTCCTCGGAAACGATCTCGGGCTGGCGGGTGCGCCGGCAGAACGTTCGGACCACGTCGCGGGTCGGGCCGGCCCGGCGGTGTCGGTCGATCACCACGAACTCGCGGGCGCCCCCGAGGTAGGCGCCGAGGAGGCGGCGGAACAGATGCTCGGAGGACTCGTTCCGCCCGACCGTGACGGTCGCGATCGGCGCGCGGTCGGCGATGCGGGCGAACGGCGTCCGTCCGCGCTCCGCACGCGCCCGAGGCGCGATCGCCCGGGCGACCGGGCGCGGCGGAGGGCGGGCGGGATCCTCGGTCGATGGCGATCGGCGAACTCCGGGGGCGCGTCGAGCCTTGGCCCGTCCCCCCGTGCGGTGCTGTTCCTTCATCGGAGGAATCAGGGGCCGGCCGAGATATATAGAATTTCAATTTAGACTATACAAAATACTATAGGTATGATACGCCAGACGGCGGTCCCCGTGGCCCCCCGAAGTACAGCCCCCGCGGGCCCCCCGGCGGGCCGCCGGATGGGCCGGGACGGATTCGAACCGCCGATCTCCGCGTTGTAAGCGCGGCGTCCTCACCGCTAGACCACCGGCCCCGGGTCGGAGTCAGGCCCCTCCTCGGTCATGGGCGTGTCGGTCGGCCCGTGCGCCCGGTGGCGCACCCGCACGGCGAGGCCGTGGCCGAGGCTCGTCATGAGGCGGCCCGGTAGCTCGGCCTCGCCGACCGCGGCGAGCTCCCCCGCGCGGCGGAGGACGACGCTGTCCCCGATCCGGATCTCGGGGTCCGCGGCGCGCACCCCGGGCACGAACAGGTCTCCGGTGAGCGGGAGGGCCGGGTCGACGTCCACGGCGAGCGGAGGCTCCGGCAGGAGCCGGCGGGCGCCGGCGACGGTGAGGTGAAAGAGTCCTCGCTCTTCGCGCACCGTCGCGAGCTCGGTACGTCCGTCGGTGAGCCGCTGGAACCACGGCCGTCCCGCGAGCCGGATCGGCGGCGCGAACAGCCGCTCGGCGGCCGCCCGTCCGAACTGGACGCTCGCCACCTCCCGCAGCTCCTCCCGCACGACCGCGAGCGGACCCCCCGAGACCGGCCCCGCGTCGCCGAGGGCGCCTTCGAGCGCGGTGCGGAGCGCGCGCAGCGACTCCGGCGCGGTGAGTCGGTCGTCGCGACCGCTCCAGGTTACGTCGCGGCCCGACTCGAGGGCGTCGCCGACGAACGAGTACTCGCCCGGGTCGAGATGCACGACGACCGAGCGGTAGGCGCCGTGCGCGAGGATATGGCGGACCCCCGCGACGACCGCCGCGCGCTCGGGGTCGAGCCAGTCACCGGTGACGGGGATGTCGTACTGGCGCGCCGGCGGCACGTCCTCGAGCTCGCGCGGCACGACGCCGATCGGGGAGCTCACCGAGACGACGTGCAGGCGCTCGGTTCTGGCGAGGCCCTCCCACGCGGTCGCGAACCGGCGGTGCGAGCGGGAGCGGCGGTACGGTTTGGTCTTGGAGCACGGTACGAGGAGGAGCACGGTCTTCGAGGGGGGCGGCCGGTACCGCTCGAGGAGGCGGTGCCGGAACCGGAGCATCTCGGGCCGTCGGAGCGACTCCGCCACTACGTAGCTCCGGATCCCTTCGGCCGTGACCGGGGTCCGCTCCTCGAGGAGCGGCGCGAGGTCGCGGTCCGCGTACCGCAGCATCTCGGCGAGCGCCGGCTCGGCCGGAAGTCGCGACTCGACCAGCTCGCGCAGCCGGCCGGTCCGGGCCGCCGCTCGCGTCTCCGCGATCGCCCGCCGGTAAGCGTGGACCGCGTGGACCGCGAGGGGACCCGCCGGGGTCGACGAACACGCGGGGCAGCTGCACAGACTCTCGCGACGCGCGACGGTCGCGTCGATCGGGCCGAGCGTCGGGTCGAGGTACTCCCCCCGCGCCGCGGCGAAGAGTCCCTCCGTCGAGTCGGACCAGTCGACCCCGAGGTAGGCGAGGAGCGGGAGGCGGTGCGGCAACGCCACCCGGGGTGCCCAGAGGACGGGGGCCCCCCCGAGCGACCGCCGGACCTCGCCGACCGCCTCCACGAACGGCCGTCCGTCGGTCCAAAGGCCCCGGGCGTTCCCGAGGATCACGAGCTCGGGCGGAGGGGTCGCCCCGGCTGCGAGGGTGCCGGCCACGAGCGGTCCGTGAACGAGGAGCGCCCGGTCCCCGACCGGGACCCCCCCCGGGGGCGTCCCCGTGACCTCGGGGGCGAGGACCGGGAGGTCCAGCGCGAGCTGCCCGGCCCCGTTCGCGACGACCAGGCGCCGATGGCCGGGGGGCGCCGGCTCCGCGCGGAGGGAGAGACCGTCCGCGTCGGTCCTCGGGGGCTCGCTCTCGAGGAGGGCGGGAGTCAGCGTGCGCAGCGGGCCGACCGTCGCCTCTCCGACGAGGGCGAGGCCGTCCGGGCGCTCGACGCGGCGGCCCACGGACGCTCGACGCCCCCGGCGTCAGTCGCTCGACGCGGAGCGGCCGCCCTTCGTCCGCGGTCGTGCGGCCGGGGTCGACGGGAAGAACGCCTGCCACGCGCCGAGGAGCGCCTCGCGACGCTCGGCCCCGGCCTCGGATCGGCCCCGCCGCCCGAACAGCGGGTCGTGCGTCTCCCGCACCTGGCGCAGAAACTCCGCCGGGTCCTCGCTCGCCTTCTCGAACCCGTAGAGGATCAGCTGGCGCAGGAAGCTCGATTGGCCCCGCCAGCCGATCCTCCGGCGGACCGCCGGGTTCAAGTGGCGCTTCGCGAGGCGCCATACTTCGTTCGTCGTGCGGTGGTCCCGGGCCGAGAGGCCGATCATCACCTGGGGCATGTCGCTCGTCCCGAGCACCCGGCCGCTCGATTTAGCGGGTTCGCCGACCGAGTTCAGCCGAGGCCGTGCACGGCCCAGACCGGACCGAGCGGGAGGAACAGCGCCAGCGCGACGCCCGCGAGGTAGACCGCCCCGAGGGCGAAGTGGCGCCGGAACGGCACGCGGGTCGCGGTCGGGTGGCGGAGGAGCGCCGCGTCCGTGACGGCGGCGATCGCCGCCATCGCGACGAGCGCTCCGAAGTACTCGAACGGGAGGCCGACCGCGAGCCCGAAGAGCACGAGCAGTCCCAGCGCGAGCGCGTGGAGCGCGGGCACCAGGCGGGCCGACCGTTCGGGACCGAGGCGGACCGGCACCGAATAGAGGCCGAGCGCCCGGTCGCTCTCCAGGTCGCCGAGGCTGTGCACCGTCTCGAACGCCGTGCCCCACGCGAGCAGGGCGCCGACCGCGTAGAGCACGAACGGTGGCAGCTCGCCGCGGACCGCGATGTAGACCGCCGCCGGCGTGATCGCCTCGACCAGCCCGAGGAAGGCGGTCGTGAACGTCGTCACGCGCTTCGTGTAGCTGTAGCCGACGAGGATCGCGATCGCGACCGGGGCGAGGACGCCGGCGAGCGGGTTGAGCAGCCAGGCGGCGACGATCAGGACCGCCGCGTTCGCCGCCGCGAAGCCGAGCGCGAAGGACGCCGAGCCCCGGCCCGAGGGGAGGAGCCGGTCGCGGGTGCGCGGGTTCCGCGCGTCGAGCGCGCGGTCGGCCCAGCGGTTGAAGCTGTGACCGGTGTTGCGCGCCGCGACGAACGCGATCACGACCAGGAGGAGCGTGCGCCAGGTCGGGAGGCCGTTCGCGGCGAGCAGGAGGAACGCGAGTGCGAACGGCAGGTTCAACCCCAGGTTCTGGATCTCGAGGAACCGCCCGACCTCCCTCACCGCCCCGGGCGGCGGCGCGCCGGCGGCGCTCACCGGCCCGGTCGGCCGAGGATCGACGCGAGCGCGGGGTCCGCGCGGATCGCCTCCTCCGCGGCCCGGGACGCGGCGGAGTCCGACCGGATCTCCTCGGGCCACGCGCGCGGGAAGCCGTCCTCCGGACGCTTGCGGGTCGCGTCGATCCCGACCTTGCCTCCGAGGTTCGGCACGGGGTTTGAGATCGACAGCTGGTCGACCGGCCCCTCGACGAGCTCGAGGTCGCGCGCGGGGTCGGCCTGGAGGCCGACCCGGTAGAGCACCTCCGAGAGGTCGTGCGGGTTCACGTCGTCGTCGACGACGATGAGGTACCGTACGAACATCATCTGCCCGAGGCC
>JASHWZ010000003.1 GCA_030043865.1 Thermoplasmata archaeon
CGTCGCGAGCCAGGCCGCGAGCGAACCCGCCGGGGCGCCGGCGAGGGCGGCCCGGTCGTAGACGTTCTCGAAGCCGACGAACCGGGCGGTGAACGCGTCCTTCGGGTCGCGCAAGAGCGTCGGGGCGTCGCCGATGCGCCGGACCGCCCCCCGTTCGAGCTCGAGGAACGAGTCCGCGACCGAGAACGCGAGGCCGGGGTCGTGCGTCACGACCACCACCGGGATCCCGCCCTCCTCCCGCAGCTCCTCGAAGACGAGGCCGAGCTCGTGGCGGGCCTCCACGTCGAGCGCCTGCCACGGCTCGTCCCAGAGCACGAGCTCGGGCTCGGCGGCGAGCGCGCGCGCGAGCGCGACGCGTTGCTGCTCGCCCCCCGAGAGGCGGGCCGGGCGACGGTCGGCGAGCGGGACGAGGCCGAACCGCTCGAGCAGGACGCGCGTGCGTTTCCGCCAGTCGAGCCGGCCGCGCATCTCGTACGGATAGCTCACGTTCCGCTCCACCGTGCGGTGCGCGAACAGCCCGAGTCCCTGCGGGACGTAGCCGAGCCGCCGCGCCTCGGGAGCGGCGACCGTCAGGTCGACGCCGCCGCGCAGGATCCGGCCCTCGCGCGCCGGGACGAACCCGGCGATCGTGCGCAGGAGCGTCGTCTTCCCCGCCCCCGACGGGCCGACGACGGCCGTCACGCGGCCGGCGGCGAGCGCGAGGTCGACGGGGCCGAGGTGGAACTGCTCGAGGTCCGACTCGAGCCCTTCGACCGACCAGTCCGTCACGGCAGGAGCTCCCCGCGGCGCCACGGCACCCAGCCGGAGCGCTCGCCGATGCGGACGGCGAGGAAGAGGGCGAAGGCGATGAGGAGGAACACCGCGCTGACCGCCGCCGCCCCCTGGAGGTCCCCGGCCTGGAAGAGGTTGTAGACCAGGACCGAAACGGTCGACGAGACCGGACCGTTGTACCCCGAGCTCGGGTAGACGGCGTAGGCGAGGATCAGGATCCCCCCGATCTCGCTCACCGCGCGGGCCCAGGTGAGGAGGAGCCCCGCGACGATCCCCCGTAGCGCGAGCGGGAGCGTCACCGTGAGGAACGCGGTCGCCGGCCCGGCGCCGAGCGACCGGGCGGCCTCGAGCGCCCGAGGGTCGACGGCGCGGAAGGAGAGGTCGGCGGCGAGCACGGTGTACGGCGCGCTGACGAAGACCATCACGAGCACGACGCCCCAGATCGTGTCGTAGAGGGGGAAGCCGAGCCCGGTCGTGAACCGGTAGAGGGGCGTCCCGGGGATCACGAGGAGGAACAGGCCGAGCCCCACGAGCAGGTGGGGGACCGCGACCGGCAGCGCGACGAACGATTCCACCACCGACCGGCCCCGGAACGGCCGGCTCCCGAGGAGGTAGCCGAGCGGGATCGCGAAGACGACCGCCGCGAGCACGGCGATCCCCGAGGCGTAGAGCGTGAGCCAGATCGCCTGGCCGACCACCGCGTTCGTCGCGGCGCTCCAGATCTCGGACGGGGTCGCGTAGGTGAACAGCGCGTAGATCGGGAGGAAGAACAGGAGGAGCAAGGAACCGGCGAGGACGAGCTGCAGGACGAGCCACGGCCAGCCGTCGTGTCGGCGTCGCATGAGCGGGGCGCGAACGCGCCCCCCGCTCATGAGAGGAACGGACTAGCCCACGACGGCAGCGTCGTCACGTCCGGCTGGAGCAACCCCGGCACGCCCGTCGGGTTGTCCGACCATCCCGGGAAGATCGGGGTCCAGGCGTTGTCCTGCGCGAGGATCGCGCTCCCCTGCGGCGAGAGCAGGAGGTGGAGGAACAGCGCGCCGAGCGCGGCGTTCTGCGCGTTCAAGGGGATCGTCGCGGCGAACAGGATCGGGGCCGGGACGACCTTCTGGAGCGCTCCGGTCGAACCGATGATCTGCGTCGAGAGCATCTGGTAGGCGGTGAGCGCGGTCGTGTTGTTCGCGCCGAGTCCGACGATCGGGTTCAGGAGGACGTACGGCAGGTGGTTCTGGATTGCGACCGCCTTGTACGTGATCACCGCCGAGACGACCCCGGTCTTGATGAGGGTCGTCGCCTGCGACTCGTGCTCGATGCGCGTGTAGCTCGGGTTCCCGGTCGCGTACTGCCCGGGGGCGCCGCTGTACAGGTGGCCGTAGTAGGCGGAGAGGTTGCCGCCCGCGAAGTAGTACCCCTGGAGCATGAGGCTGAAGATCTCGTTGTAGCCGTTCGGGTCGGTGGAGGCGTTCCAGATGCCCATCGGGGCGTTCCCGGGGGTCGTCACGTCGTTGACCAGCGCCTGGCCCCAGTTCGACGAGTTCACGCCGGCGAACGCCGGCAGGCTCGAGTTGTAGATCAGGACCTCCTGGGTCTGGGCGAAGACGATCTCCCAGCTCGCGAACTTCGGGTAGAGGAGCGACGGGGCGAGGCGGAAGTCGGCCAGCGCCGCCACGTCGGCGGTCGCGGCGAGCGAGGTGATCGCGGTCGTGATGTCGAGCGAACCTTCGTACGTCTGGGCGGCCGCGGGGGCGGAGATCCCGGGCGTCTGGTTGACGAGTTCGTTGGCGATCTCGGGGAACGTGTCGACGAGCGTCCCCGCTCCCAGGATCGACAGGGTGTCGTTCGCCACGGCGGCCGGGCCGGGGGCTCCGCGGTACTCGTACCCCGCGTAGAAGCCGAGCCCGCCGACGCCGGCGGCGACCACGATCACGATCACGATCCATACCGGCGTTGCGGCGACCATCGATGGGGCATTTTCCCCCATCGCTTAAGGGTTCCCCGAAGCGGGGCCCGGCCCCGTCGGTCGCTCTAGAACCGCCGTCGCCGGGCGGCGGGGAAGTATAACCGATACACCCGTCCGACGAGCGCGGTGGCGGGCACCGGGCCGAACCGTCGGCTGTCCCGGGCGACGTCGGCCGCGTCCCCCCGCAGGTCGACGCTGCCGGTCTCCGGGTCGACCGCCCGCACGCGCTTCACGAGCCAGCGAGCCCGCGCGTCGGGGTCGACGACCACGACGATCTCGCCGGCGCGCGGGGACCGCCCGCGGAACGCCCCGATGTCGACCATCAATCGGTCGCCGGGCTCGAGGGTCGGGCGCATGCTCCCGTCCTCGACGCGCACGCGCCGTCGGCGGGACCAGGGGACCCGGTCGACGGGAACTCCGGGGTCTTCCGAGGGTCCGGGGGAGGGCGGCGCCGGCATCCTTATCCGACCCCCGGGGCTCGCGGGGCCATGCCCGCGACCCGCGCTTCGTTCGGATGGCTGGACCGACTGGTCGACGCCGTGCATCCCCCCCGCACGGTCTACGCCCACTGCGACATCCCGTGCGGTATTTACGACCCGTACGAGGCCCAGATCTCCGCGCTCACGGTCCTCCGGATGGACCAGCTGATCGGGGAGCTCCCGATGCCCGCGATGGACGCGAAGCCCGAGGACCGCGCGGCGTACGCCTCGAAGCTCTCGCGCTACACCGCGGTCAAGGAGTCCCACGCGGAGCGCGTGAAGAGCGAGGTCCGCGTGATCTGGGGCGACTACTTCACGGCCGACCACGCGAAGCAGTACCCGCAGATCCACGACGTGACGTGGAAGCTCCTGAAGCAGGCGTCGAAGGCCCGTCAGGGGACCTCGGTCGCGGATGCCCAGGAGCTCGTGAAGCAGGTTCAGGAGTTCTCGGAGCTGTTCTGGCAGACGAAGGGCGCGAAGACGCGCCGTATCCCGTCGCTGCAGAAGTCGGGCGGCGAGCTCGTCGTCCAGGTACCCCCGTAGGGACGCGTCGCGTGCCGCATCGTCGTCCGCGCACTCCGCCGGGGTCGGTCCGGTGAGCGGAACGCTCGCCCTCGACGGGACGACGCTCTCGCTCCCCGAGTTCCTCGAGATCGCCCGCGCGGCGCGGCCGGTGTCGGTCGCGCTCGACGCCCGCGAGCGGATCGCCGCGAGCCGCGCCGCCGTCGAGCGGGCGGTCGCGTCCGGGCGGGCGGTCTACGGCGTCACGACGGGGTTCGGCGGGCTGTCGCACCGCCCGATCCCGCCCGAGAAGCTCCACGAGCTCCAGGTGTCGCTCGTGCGCAGCCACGCGAGCGGCACGGGGCCCCCGCTCCCCGAGGACGTCGTGCGCGGGCTGATGTTGCTCCGGCTGAACTCGCTCGTGCGGGGCCGCTCGGGGGTCCGTCCCGAGGTGATCGACCGGCTGGTCGAGTTCCTGAACCGCGGCCTCGTCCCGTGGATCCCCGAGCAGGGGTCGGTCGGGGCGTCCGGCGACCTCGCCCCGCTCGCGCACCTCGCGCTCGCGATGATCGGGGAGGGAACGTTCGTCGACCCGGCGAGCGGGGCCGCGGTCCCGGCCCATGAACGTTTGCGACGGGAGGAGCTGCCGCCGATCTCGCTTGTCGAGAAGGAGGGCGTCGCGATCCTGAACGGTACGGCGCTGATGGCGTCCTATCTCGCGCTCGCCGTCGCGGACCTGCGCGCGCTCCTCGATGCCGCGACGATCGCGATCGCGATGTCGTACGACGCCCTCGAGGGGAACCCCGAGTCGCTCGACGACCGCCTCGGGGAGGTGCGGAACTCCCCCGAGCAACAGGAGGTCGGTCGGGCGCTCCGCGACCTGCTCGCCGGCAGCAACCTCACCGTCCGACGGCAGGCGTGGACCGGCCAGGACCCGTACACCCTGCGCTGCGTGCCGCAGGTCCTCGCGGCCGTTCGGCTCGCGCTCGGCTTTGCGGAGGGGGTCGTCGCGCGCGAGCTCAACGCGGTCACCGACAACCCAATCGTCTTCGACCACGACGCGTTCGTGAGCGGCGGCAACTTCCACGGCCAGGCGCTCGCCCTCGCGCTCGACACGCTCGCGATCGCGGGGCAGTACGTCAGCGCGTTCTCCGAGCGGCGGACGTCGCGCATCCTCCATCCGGCGCTCAACCGCGGGCTCCCCGCCTTCCTCGCTCCC
>JASHWZ010000143.1 GCA_030043865.1 Thermoplasmata archaeon
ATCGCGTTCCACGCCGAGACCTCCCTCTTCCGGGCGTTCGGACCGGCGTACGCCCCGTCCCACCTTCTCGAGTCCCAGTTCCGGGCCGCGACCCCGTGGCCCTGGAAGGAGACGTCGGTCGAACCGGAGAGGAAGGCCGTCGTCCGGGAGCGTCTGCTCGGGCTCACGCTCGGCATCGCGACGCGCCTCGTCGAGGAGGGCGTGGCCACCCCCGAAGCGACCGACCGGGGCGCCACGGTGGGCTTGCGGCGAAAATGGGGTCCGTTCGCTCAACTCTCGACGGTCGGGATATCGGAGGGCCTCGGGCTCGTCGAGGCGTACGCCCGGCGCTGGCCGGGCAACTTCCCGGTCTCCGCGGCGTTGCGAGACCGCGCGGCGCGCGGCGAGCGCCACTGGCCGCTCGCCCTCGTGCGGGTGGAGCGCGACGGAGCGGTCGCCTGGGTGCTGCTCGACCGACCGGAAGTGCTCAACTCGCTCAATTCCGAGCTCCTCCGGCAGCTGGAGTCGACGTTCCGGGACCTCGAGGCGAGCCCCGGTCTTCGGGTCGTCGTGCTCGCAGGCTCATCGCCGGTGTTCGCGGCCGGTGCCGATATCGAGGAGATGGCGGGGAAGAGCCCCCCGGAGGGCGTCGAGTTCGGGTTCCTCGGCCAGCGGGTCGCCGAGCGGATCGAGCGATTCCCGACCCCGGTGATCGCGCTGGTCGAGGGGTACGCGTTCGGCGGGGGGCTCGAACTCGCGCTCGCCGCCGACTTCCTGCTCGCCGCCGACGGCGCCCAGCTCGGTCTCCCGGAGGTCGGGCTCGGGATCCACCCCGGGATGGGTGGCGCGACGCGGCTCACCCGCCTCATCGGGCGGGCGCGGGCCAAGTACCTCGTTTACACCGGCGCGCGAGTAAGCGCGGAGGAGGCGTTCCGGCTCGGGTTCGTGACGAAGGTCGTGCCCGCCGCGACGGCGCGTGAGGACGCGGGAGCGATTGCCGCCACAATCGCCGCGAACGCCCCGCTCGCGGTCCGGTGGGTGAAGCAGGTGATCGACCGAGGGGCTGACGCCTCCACGACGAGCGCGCTCCACATCGAGGCCGAGTCCGCCGGCCACACGTTCTCGACGTCCGACCGGACCGAGGGGATGCGAGCGTTCCTCGAGCGCCGGAAGCCCAAGTTCGAGGGAAAGTAGCCGCTCAGGTGCCGGACGCGAGGAACGACCGGTATTCGTCTCCCGATAGAAGCCCCGCGGGCGCTCCGGCCCCGGTGGGCCGGATCCGGAACAGCCAACCCTCGGCGTACGGGAACCGGTTCACGTACTCCGGATGCGCCTTGAGCTGGGCGTTCACCTCGGTCACCTCGCCCGCGACCGGGGCGTAGACGTCCGCGACGGTCTTCACCGACTCGAGGACCAGCACGACCCCGCCGGCCGCGACCGATTTCGACTTCACGTTCAGGTCGACGTAGACGATGTCGGTCAGCTCCGACTGCGCGTGGTCGGTGATGCCGACCGTCAGCACGTCGCCGTCGGTCCGGACCCATTCGTGGCTCCGCGTGTACTTCAGCTCGGCGGGGATCGCTCCTTCCGTCATGTGCCTCCTTCCCAGCTCTCGGCGTACCGCGCCTGCTCCTCGGTGGGCTCGTCGATCGTGAGGCCGAGTGCGGCGAGCGCCGCGACCGCGACCGACCGGTCGATCTCGGGCGGGACCGGGTGGACCTTCACGGCCATCGACCGCCCGTGCTTCGCGAGGTGCTCCGCGCTGAGCGCCTGGAGAGCGAACGAGTAGTCCATGATCTCGACCGGATGCCCCTGGCC
The DNA here is from genome assembly GCA_030043865.1 of Thermoplasmata archaeon. GTDB lineage: Archaea > Thermoplasmatota > Thermoplasmata > Lutacidiplasmatales > UBA184 > Lutacidiplasma. The sequence goes on from JASHWZ010000143.1 coordinate 1,798, forward strand.
GGCGGCGAGGTTGACGAGCCGTCCTTCGCCCAACAGGTAGGCACGGCGGCCGTCGGCGAAGCGGTACTCCTCGACCTGCGGTCGGACCGTCCGGTGCGCGACCGCCACCCCGGCGAGGTCCTTCGTCGACACTTCGACATCGAAGTGGCCCGCGTTCGCGAGCAGGCAGCCGTCCTTCAGCACCCGGAAGTGCTCCTCCCGCACGATGCGGGTGCCGCCGGTGGCGGTCACGATGAGGTCGGCGATGCGGGCGGCGTCCAGCATCGGCATCACCCGGTACCCGTCGTACCGCGCTTCCAGCGCCCGGATCGGGTCGATCTCCGTGACGACGACCTCCGCTCCCATCCCCTTCAACCGCAGGGCGATCCCCTTGCCCGCCCAGCCGTAGCCGGCCACGACGCCGACCTTCCCCGCGATCACGAGGTTGGTCGCGGTGAGGATCCCTTCCAGGGTCGATTGGCCGGTCCCGTACCGGTTGTCGAAGAGGTGCTTCATGTCGGCGTCGTTCACGACGATCGCCGGGAAGAGCAGCCCGCCCGACTTCTCGAGCGCTCGCAGGCGGACCACGCCGGTCGTGGTCTCCTCGGTCGACCCGCGGATCTTCCCGCGAGCCTTACGCGTGGAGTGCACGAGCGCGACCAAGTCGGCGCCGTCATCGATCAGGAGGTCCGGGTCGGCGTCCAGCATCGCCTGGATTCCCGCGTGGTACTGCCCGATCGACTCGCCCTTCTCCGCCCAGGTCTCGATGCCCGCCTCCCGGAGGACCGTCACCGCATCGTCGTCGGTCGACAACGGGTTCCCGGCGGCGAGCCGGACGTCCGCTCCCCCCGCGGAGAGCGCGAGCCCCAGGGCCGCGGTCTTCGCCTCGACATGGAGCACGGCGGAGAGCGTCAACCCCCGGAACGGCTTCTCCGCTTCGAAGCGCCGCCGGATCCCCTCGAGGACCGGCATGTGGGACCGCGCCCAATCGACCTTCTGTCGGCCCCGCTCGAGGTCCCCGGCCATCCTGAACGCGGCTCCGAGGCCGACGGACGCTTAATGCTTGGGGCGGGCGAGGCCAGCGCTCGCCGGACGGTCCCTCCGATGGTCGGTGGACCCCGGCACGTTTCGCCGCGGGGCCGACCGGGACTCGGGGGTCGAGGCGCCGCTACGTTGCCCGAACGGGAACCTTGCCGGTTCCGGTCGCGGAGTGCGATGACCTTACTGGGTCACCGCGCCGCAGAACGGACAGACGAGGTACTCGGGCGGGATCTCCTTGCCACAGTTCGGGCACGGCTTCAGGGAGGTGCCGCCCGCCGCGGCGGGCGCGGCCGCCGCGGCCGGTGTGGCGGTGG
>JASHWZ010000016.1 GCA_030043865.1 Thermoplasmata archaeon
AGTTCGTGCCGTGCAGCGCGTCCATCTCCGTGACCATACCGGCCCAGAGCGGCGTCGCGAAGCTCGTACCCGCGCCCGCCGCGTTCTGGCCGTCATAGTACATGTAGTTGTACCCGGCCGTGGCGGCGACGTCGGGCATCCCGCGGTGTCCGTTCGCCGAGATCGGGGCCGCGGCGCTGCCGACCAGTTGCCAGGACGGAGCGGAGAACTGAGCCGAGAATCCGCCGCCGCTCTCGGACCAGGCGGACTCGCTGAACCCGGTGATCCCGCCGAGCGTGCCGCGCTGGAGCGCGACGGAGGTGCCGCCCACCGCGACGACCTGGGGGGAGGCGGCTGGGTATTCCGGTTGGACGCCTCCCTGGCAGCCGGCTTCGGCGTCCCCCCCGAGGTCGCCGGTCGCCGCGAACAGCGTGATCTTCTCGTGCGCGGCCACGGCGAAGTCCGACTCGAAGGCGTTCGAGAGCGTCGGGTCGGCGCCGTCGGCGGAGCCGAACGACATCGAGATCGCGGCGACGTTCGGAACGTCCGAGGGGTCGACCGCGGTGTTGAGCGCGTCGATCATCGAGCTGTCGGTCGGCGAGTATCCGTTCGAGGCGGGGCCGGGCGGTGCGTACACCGCGTCGAGCGTCGCGCCCGGGGCCATCGAGCCCGACCATTCGAGGTCGAGCGTCAGCTCTCGGGAGCCGTTGCTGGGGTCGTTGACCGCGTTGGCCGACGGGCTCGGCGCCCCGTCGACCGGGATCGGGTCGATCGTCGGCGCCGGGAACTCCGACGGGTAGTCTTGGGTGAAGAACGTCTGCAGGTCGGACGGGTCGTAGCCGAGGCCCCAGAGGAGTAGGACGATCCCCTCTCCCTGCGAATAGGTCGGAGAGGCCGTGAGATTGTACAGACCGGAGATATCGTAGATGCTTCGGGCGATCGCGGGGGTGATCAAGTCGGTCGGGTTCACGCTCGCTCCCGCCCCCGTCGTGGGCTCCGGGATCTCGGGTAGGGTGAACTGATCGAAACCGCTCGTAAGGCCCGCGACCGACGCGACCTCGGACTCGAGGCCGGAAGGAAGCGACGGTGCGGTCGAAGGGAGGGTGACGGCCCGACCTTCGTACGTGCCCGATTCGAGAACCGTAGAGAAGGCCCGGTCGACCGCCGCGACGCTCCCCGAAAGGCTGAGCGACAGTCGGTCCGGCCACGCGTGGGTGACCGCGAGCCCTTGCGCCTCGAAGTACTGTTCGGCGGAGGAGTAGGCGCTCGGGGAGAGTCCGTAAGCGTTCGCGATCTCGGTGACGGTCATCGGGGCCGCGTTCGCGGCCGGTGCGTCCCCGAAGGTCGAGTTCGTAGACTCGAACGTGATGACGACCGACTCGGAGCCCACCGCGGGAGCGAGCGCGGCGGTCTCCGCGATCAAGTCGGTCGAGTACCCGGAGTTCTCGGCGAACTCGGCGTTGAGTTCCACCTGAGAGACCCCGGTCGCTACCGGGCTGGTCGGCGCGGCCGCGGCCGCCGCCGTGCCGGCTCCCGAGACGAGCACCACGGCCACCAGGACGATCGGCAGGAGCCGACCCACCGGAGGGCGCGGGGGGCGACGCTGGCGCGACGCGAGTTCGCGCATCGCTGAAGTAAGTGCGACCCACCGCGGAAATACGTTCGTATCGCCCGAACGGGCGTCGTCAGCTGCGAATCGGCGCTGTGTACCCCACCGGAAGGTGGTACGTCCCCTCGCCGCCGAACGGGTCGGGACGCGCGGTGCCGGGCTCGCCCCGCTGCGCCGAAAGGTATCGGTCGATCGCCTCCGCGGCCTGCGTCGCACTCCCCATCGCGTAGACGACCGAACGACCCCCCGCTGCGAAGACCCCCGGGATGCCGGTCTCGAAGCCCGAGCCCTTCCCCTCGGGCCAGCCCTGCCGGTGGATCCGGAGGTCGAGCTCGGGGTCGAACCCCTCGAGGTCGGCCTGCTGGCCGACCGCCACGATGACGGTGTCGCACGGGATCGTCTCCTCCGAGCCGGGCTTCGGAGTCGGCGACCGACGCCCCCCGGCGTCGGGCGGGCCGAGCTCGATCTCCTGGACGACGAGCCCCTCGACGCGCCCCGCGCCGACGATCTCTACCGGGGCCCGTTGGAAACGGAAGCGAATCCCCTCCTCCTCCGCGCCGTGCACCTCCTCGGAGTCGGCGGGCATCTCCTCCCGGCCCCGACGATAGACGAGCGTTACGCGGCCGCCGTTCGATAGGCGAAGGGCCGTACGGACCGAGTCCATCGCGACGTCGCCTCCACCGATCACGACGATCTCCTTTCCGACCGGCGGCGGCCGACCGTGGTTCACCGCCTTCAGGAACGGGAGCGCCGGCAGGACCCCCTCCTTCGCCTCTCCCGGGATCTCGAGCGTTCGGTGCGTCGAGGTGCCGATCGAGACGAAGACCGCCCGATAGCCTTCCTCCAGCAGTCGCGCCGGCGAGCGGGCCCGGCCGATCGCCTCGCCGGTGACGAACGTCACGTCGAGGTCGCGGAACCTCGCCGTGTCGGTCTGGACGTCGGCGTTGGTCATCCGGTAGGCCGGGATCGTCTGCATCAGCCCTCCCAGCCGGTCCGCCGCCTCGAAGACGGTGACCGAGTAGCCGCGGACGCCGAGCTCCCAGGCGGCCATCAGGCCCGCGGGACCTCCTCCGACCACGGCGACCCGCTGGTCCTTCGGCTTTGACGGCACGTAGACGAGGTCGCTGCGCCCGTAGTCGAGCGCGACCCGCTTCAGGTGCCGGATCGCGATGGGGACCCCCTTCTTCTTCACCACGCACGCGTCCTCGCAGTACCGGTAGCAGACCTTGCAGAGGCACGTCGCGAGCGGATTCTCGCGGAGCGTGACCTTCGCCGCCCCGTCGAAGTCTTCGACCGCGACGAGACGGATGTACTCCCGCGCGTCGTTGGAGATCGGGCAGGCCTCCACGCACCACGGTCGGCGGCACTGGATGCACCGCTTCGCCTCGAGGACCGCGTCCTCCTTCGAATAGGCGTGGAGGACCTCCCGGAAGTCCGTCGTCCGCTCGTCGATCGCCTCTTCGGCGATTGGCACCCGGACGGGGTTGAGCTTGGGAGGGACCTTGGCCGGGGGGCTGGGCGTCGCGGGCATCGGCGGGAGAACTAGCCCCGCGGCCGATTAATACGGTTGGCTCCACGCCCGCCGCCGAGCGACCGGCCCCGATTCCCCGGCGCCCACGGGGGCCCCGCCGCGGCACCGAAAGCTATAGGGGAGGCCCCCGTCCCTTCGTTCGACCGGCGTCGGAGGCGGGAGCGTGGTCCTCGATTCTCTCGGGAAGTCGCTCCGCGGCGTTCTGCAGAAGATCGCCCGCGGGTCGACGGTCGACGAGGCGCTGCTCGCCGAGGTCGTCCGGGACATCCAGCGCGCGCTCCTGCAGGCGGACGTCAACGTCCAGCTCGCGCTCGAGCTGACGCAGCGGGTGCGCCGGCGCGCGACCGAGGAGAAGCCGCCGGCGGGCGCGAGCCTCCGCGACTTCCTCATCCGGATCATCTACGAGGAGATCCGGGGGATCCTCGGGAAGGACCGGCCATTCGAGCTGAAGCCGAAGCGGATCCTCCTCGCGGGCCTCTTCGGCCAGGGCAAGACGACCACGGCCGCCAAACTCGCCCGCTACTTCCAGAAGCGCGGAGTACGGGTCGCGCTCGTCGCGGCGGACGTGCACCGTCCGGCCGCGATCGACCAGCTCGAGCAGTTGGCGAAGAAGGTCGGCGCCGAGTTCTACGCGGACCGGGCGGAGAAGAAGGCGGAGAAGATCGTCGCGGACGCCCTCGGAAAGCTCCCGCCCCACCTCGCGATCGTGGTCGACACGGCGGGTCGCAGCGGCATCGACGCGGAGCTGATCGCGGAGCTGAAGCGGGTGCGCGGGGTCCTCGAGCCCGAGGAGACGATCCTCGTCCTGGATGCGGCGATGGGCCAGAGCGCCGGTCGCAGCGCCGAGGCGTTCCACAAGGCGGTCGGGCTGACCGGCGTCATCCTCACCAAGCTCGACGGCTCCGCGAAGGGCGGGGGGGCGCTGAGCGCCGTCGCGGTGAGCGGGGCCCCGATCCTGTTCATCGGGACCGGGGAGCACCTCGACGAGCTCGAGCGGTTCGAGCCGACCCGCTTCGTCTCCCGGCTGCTCGGGATGGGCGACATCCAGACCCTGCTCGAACGGTTCGAGGAGCTGACGAACAAGGAAGCCGCCGAGGCCGCGGCGAAGAACCTGATGGGCGGGCGGTTCTCCCTCCGCGACATGCGCACGCAGCTCGCCTCCCTCGGCGAGATGGGCCCGTTCTCGAAGCTGATGTCGATGGTCCCGGGACTCGGGGGCGCGAAGATCGACGAGAAGCAGCTCGACCAAACCCAGGTGCGCCTCCAGCGGTTCCGCGCGATCCTCGACTCGATGACCGCGCAGGAGCTCGACGACCCGTCGGTGATCAAGGCGGACCGGATCCACCGGATCGCCCGGGGGAGCGGGCAGCGAACGCAGGAGGTCCGCGCGCTCCTGAAGCACTACGAGACGACCCGCAAGGCGGCCCACGGCCTCGCGTCGAACCGACGGCTCCGCCGGCAGCTCGAAAAGCAGCTCGGAGCGGCCGAGGCCCCGACCGAGTGAGGGCCGTCCCGCGATGACGGTCCCGAGCTATCCCGAGGTCGCGGTCGGGTTCCTGCTCCTTTTCTTCGTGCCCGGCTACGCGCTCACGAAAGCGACGTTCCCCGAGTGGCGGGTCCGCGGACCGGACGGCCTCCTGCGCCTTCTCGAGACCGTCACGCTCTCGTTCGTCCTCAGCATCGTGCTCACGGTCCTCGTCGGCTACGGGCTCCTCGCCGCGGCCCCGGGCGGGTTCCAGGCGTACTGGACCGACCCGCTCCTCGAGGCCGCGCTCGCGGCGGTCGCGGCGGTCGGCTTCGCGGTCGCTTGGCTGCGCGGAGGGTTCGCGCGGTCGGCGCCCCCCGCCCCTCCGTCCGAGGCGCCGTTCGGGGAGACGGGCGCCTGGCAGCTCTCCCGCGAGTTCGAGCGACTCGCCCGGGAGGAGCGGCGGATCCGCCACCAATTGCGCGTCCACGGCAGCGACCCCGCGGAGGCGAGCCGCCTGCGCGAGGAGCTCGCGCGGGTCGACGGCGAGCGCTCGGAGCTCCAGCGGCGACGGGAGGCCGAGTATGCCACGTAGGGCGTCGCTTCCGAACGACTACAAGGTCGTCCTCGTCCTCCGTGGCGAGCTCCGGCTCACCGCGGGCAAGGCGGCCGTCCAGGCGGCGCACGCCGCGGTGATGCTCTACGAGGCGGCGGAGCGAAGGGACCGGGGGACGCTCGACGCGTGGCTCGCGGGGGGCCAGAAGAAGATCGCGCTCGAGGTCGCGACCCTCCCGGAGCTCGAGGCGCTCGAGCGAGCGGCGAAGGCGCGGCAGATCCCGACCGTCTGGGTCATTGACGCGGGGCTGACCGAGGTCGCCCCGGGCACCCGCACCTGCCTCGGCCTGGGCCCGGCCCGCGCCGCGGACGTCGACGCGGTCACCGGCGACCTACCGTTGCTCTGAGCGACGT
>JASHWZ010000144.1 GCA_030043865.1 Thermoplasmata archaeon
AGCCCGGCGAATACTCCTTCTCCGACCTCGAGCGCGACGGGCGCACGGAGTGGACGGGGGTTCACAACGCGCTCGCGCTGCGGCACCTCAAAGGCATGCGGCCGGGAGACGGCCTTCTGTTCTACCACTCGGGCGACGAGCGGGCGGTCGTGGGCCTGGCGAGGGTCGCCGACGAACCGCGCCCCGACCCGGCCGACGACCGCGGGTCCTGGAAAGTGGGCGTCCGGCCGGATCGCCGCCTGCCGAATTCGGTGCCGCTCGCCGCGCTCCGCGCCGATCCCGTGCTCGCGGAGCTTCCGATGCTGCGGATGACGCGGCTGAGCGTAAGCCCCGTGACGCCGGCCCAGTGGCGGGCGGTCCTGCTACAGGTCGAGGCGAAGCCGCCTGGGGTCGCCGCGGCTCACGGGAGGAACCGCGGGTCTCGCTCGAACCATCGCTCCGCGGCCCCGCGGAACCGCGGCGCGACGTAGACGCTCACCGACCAGTCCGCGGGGGGCCGCTCGACGAGGGCCTGCCAGGGCCCCGTGCCCCGGAATGGGTACGAGACCCGGGACCCGCTCGCGAGCCCAACACCCGCCCAGTCGTCGATCGGGTCGCCGCGCACCTCGATGCCCGAGAGGTCGAACAGCACGGTACCGGGCGGCGCGCGCAAGCGCGAGGCCACCTCGTCCTCAAGGCCGCGGCGTTCCGCGGGGTGTACTGTCAGTCGCAGCCATCGTCGTCGCGCGCCCGCGTCGAGCTCGGGCCAGCCGAAGGCGCGCTTGTAGAGCCGGCGCGCCGTGATCGCCCGGACCAGGCTCGTCGGCAGCCCGCCCAGGTCGCCGAGCCGGACGAGGAGCTCTCCGTCGGTCCACCGGAACTGGGGCACCGCGCTCGCCGGATATCCGGGCTGCCGCTCCACGGCGGCTTGCGCCATGATCTCGGCCGCCCGGACCGTTTTGTGGAAGTAGACGGTGGAATACATCAGCGCCCGACCGACGAGGAAACCCTCGACCGCGCTCCGGCCCTTCTCGGCGAACACGAGCCGTCGCCCCTGGCGACGCACGGTGTCGAGCAGCCGCACGGCGTCGATCGCCCCGTGCGCGACGCCGGTGTAGTGCGCGTCCCGCTGGAGATAATCGATGCGGTCCGCGTCGATCGCGCCGTGGAGGATCCCGCTCAGCCACGAGCGCGTCGCCCGCCCCGGGGGGTCGACGAGCTCCGCGATCTTCGACGGCGAGCTCCCGAACCGCTCCAGCACCTCCGCGACCTCGCCGGGGCCCTCGATCCGAGCGCGCGACTCTGCCTCGTGGCCGTGGCCGAGCGCCTCGCGCATCGGTCCATCGAGCGTGTGGGAGAACGGGGCATGCCCGAGGTCGTGGAGCAGGGCGCCGGCCGTGAGCCGGCGGCCGGTGCTCGCGTCGAGGCCGAGCCGCTCGGCGAACCGACCCGCGACCCAGTAGGTGCCGAGCGAGTGCTCGAGGCGAGTGTGGTTCGCACCGGGGAACACGAGATGGGCGAACCCGGTCTGCCGGATCCCCCAGAGTCGCTGGAACTCGGCGGTGCCGATCAGCGCGAGGGCGAGCGGGTCCAGCGGGATCTGGCCGTGTACCGGGTCGAAGATCGCCTTGCGGCCGGCGGCTCGGCGCCCGGCGGTCGGCACGGCGTTCCCGAGCCGAGCGGGCGGATAAGTCGGTGGTCGGCCGCGGACGCCGCCCCCGTCGCCGGGTGCGCGTGGAACTCTCATATTTTAGCGGGGACGTTCTTCGCGCGAGGGCAGATGGCCACCGCGGGCGCTTCCCCGAACCCCTCCGCCGGCGACGCGCTGGAGGAGGCACGACGCCGCTATCGGGCGGCCCAGGACGCGGAAGGCGCCTCCGACCGCAGCCAGTACACGAGCGCGCTGAAGGCGTTCCTCGCGGCGGTGGAGTCGCATCCGAAGGAGCTCGCGGACGAGGGTTTGGAGGTCGCCCCGTGGCTCGACGAGACGGCGATGGCGTTCTATCGCGCCTCGCAGCCCCAGTTCGCCCGGCGGGCGATCGACCTCGGGCTGGGGTTCAGCCCGGGCGCGTCGACGCTGCTCCACCACAAGGCGCTGATCCTCCTCGCGATGAACGAGGACCTTCCCGACGTCGTCGCGCTCACCGACAAGGCGATCGAAGGGAACCCGCACGACAAGGGGCTCTGGGCGACGCGCGGAGATGCGCTGAAGCTGCTCGGACAGACGGAGGAGGCCGCCGAGGCCTACTTGCACGCCCAGCGGCTCGACGCGACCTCGACGCAGTACGTCGACAAGGCCCTGAAGCTCGTGCCCGGTAACCCCCGCGCGCTGCGGACGAAGCTCGAGCTCGCCCGCGCGCAGGGCGGCGAGCTCCCCGCGCTCGCCGCGTGCGACGAGCTGCTCAAGTCGACGCCGGACGACGTCGAGCTCCTGCTCGCCCGCGCGGACCTGCTCGCCGCGCTCGGGCGCCTGCCCGAGGCGCTCGACGTCCTCGACCGGATCCACGCGATCGCGCCGGACGATTCGCGAGCGAAGGTGCTCCACGCCCGAGCGCTGTTCCGGCTCGACCGCCCCGTCGACGCGGTGCCGATCGCGAAGTCGATCGTCGAGGGGGCGAGCGCGCCGGACGCGGGGGCGCTCGACGAGATCGCGCGCACCCTCGAGGCGGACGCGCCGGACCTCTCGATCGCCGCGCGCCAGCGCCTCCGCGAGGTCGATCCGCGCAACCTCCAGAACCTGATCGAGCTGCGCGACCTCGGCCTGCGCCTCGACCGCGTCGACGTCGCCTTGGACGCGTGCAAGTCGCTCCTCGAGGCGCAACCGGACCACCTCGAGGCGCTGCGGGGGGTCGCCGAGCTCGTGCTGGCGCAGGGGCACATCGACGCCGCGATCCAGGCGTACCGAGCGCTGCGACGGGCGAACCCGCACGCGATCGGGGACCTGAGGAAGGCGCTCGAGCTCGCCCGTTCGGCCGGCCAGGACGAAGCCGCGAAGGAGTTCGCGCAGGCGATCCTCGCCGAGGAGCCGAACGACGTCACCGCCCAGGTCGAGCTCGCGCGGTCGCTGTCCGCGACCGGCGACGCCGCCTCGGCGCTGCGGGCGTACGACGCGCTCCTCGCGTCGCACCCGGGCGAGCTGCCGTACCTCCTCGAAAAGAAGGAGGTCCTCGCGAAGAGCCACGACGCGGGCCAGCTCGCGCCGGTGCTGGACGAGCTGTTCCGGCTCGACCCGACGCGGACCGACATCGCGGTCGAGCGGGGCAACCTGTACCTCACGCTCGCCTACGACCGTCCCGAGGGGTCGGCCGAGCGGGACCAGGCCGCCCGCGCCGCGCTCGTCTCGTACGAACGGGCCTCCACCGACCCGGACGCGGCGCCCGTGAGCGAGCTCGGCATCGCCCGAGCCTCACGGCTCGTGGGGGACCACGACCGGGCGGTCCGTTCGTACCAGTCGTTCCTGGACCGTCCGGGGAATCGCTCCCGGAACGACGTCCTGAAGGAGCTCGGCCACGCGCTCCGCGAGACCGGGCGGAACGCGGAGGCGAACGAGGCATACTCCCGCGCGATCGCGGGGGGACTCGAGGACGCCGACCTGTTCTGGGGCGCCGTCGAGGTCCTCGCCCACACCAATCAGGAGGTGCGCGGGCTCCAGTTGCTCGACCTGCTCCTCCAGCGCGAGCCGAACAATCCGATGTTCTTGCGGAAGAAGGGGCAGCTGCTCCTGCAGATGGGCCGTCGGCCCGAGGCGCTCACCGTCCTCCAATCGGCCGTGCAGGGTACCCCCGGGGACCCGCACGCGTACTTCGAGGTCGCCGAGGCGCTCCGGGCCCAGGGCGCGTACCCCGATGCGATCTCCTACTACCGACGGGGCCTCGAGATCGAGCCGAAGAGCCGCCACGGGCGCCTCGCGCTCGCCGAGACCCTCCTGCTCGCGGGCCAGTATCCCGAGGTCGTCACGATCGCCGACCAGCTGCTCAAGGAGGACCCGAACGAGCTCGCCGCCTGGAAGGCGCGCGGCGACGCCTGGCGCGCGCTCGGCCGGCCGTCGGAGCTGCTCTACTCGCTGACGGCGATCCTCCTCCTCGAGCCCGAGAACGGTCCGGCGCTCCTCGAGAAGTACCGCCTCCACCACGACGGCGGCGACCGGAAGGAAGCGTACGAGACGCTCACGAAGCTGCTCGCCACCTCGGGGCCCGAGGCGCAGGACGCGACCCTTCACCTCGAGCGCGGCGACCTCGCGGCGAGCTTGGGCCTCGCCGACGAGGCGAACCGCTCGTACGAACGGGCGGCGGAGATCGACCCGGTCTATCGCGTCGAGATCGCGATCCGCCGCGCCCGACTCCGGCTCAGCTCGGGCCGCCCGGACCTCGCGCTCGAGGTGCTGGACGAAGGACTGAAGGCCTCTCCCGCGGGGGCGCCGGCGAACGTCGCCGCCCTGCTCCTGCGCGCCGAGGTCCTGAGCGCGTTGGAGCGACCGGCGGAGGCGCGCGCCGTCTACGACGAGGTGCGGCAGCGCGAGCCGCGCTCCCCGCTCGCGATCGCCGGCACCGCCCGCTCGCTCCTCGACGAGGGCCGACACGCCGACGCGCTCGAGCTCCTCCGGCAATCGATCCCGCAGGTGCCGCCGCAGGAGTCGCTCTACCTCCTGCTCGCGGAAGCGGAGAGCGGACTCGGCCATCTCG
>JASHWZ010000145.1 GCA_030043865.1 Thermoplasmata archaeon
GGAAGTACGCGCGCACCATGAGGAGCGCCGCCCACTCCCCGTGCGCTCCCGCCGCCGCCTGGAGGGAGACCTCGGGGAGACCGGTCACCTTCGCGAGGATCCGCTCGAGTCGCCAGGTCACTTCGAGCGCGCCCTGCACCGTCGCTTCGGGCTGGTACGGATGCAGTCCGGCGACCCCCGGCCGCCGCGCGAGCATCTCCGAGACTTTCGGATTGTACTTCATGGTGCAGGAGCCGAGCGCGTAGGGCGCCGTGTCGATCCCGAAATTCATCTGCGAGAGCCGGGTGTAGTGGCGGACGACCTCGAGCTCCGCGAGCTCGGGCCAACGGACGAGCTCCTTCCGGCGGAGGCGCTCCGGGATCCCCGGGATCTCGGGCGGAGCGCCGGCGGACGATGGGGGAGCGAGGTCCCAGACGTTCGGCTCCTCCCATCGGGCCTGCTGGAACGTCATGCGCTCCTCCCCACCGCGGCGAGGGCCGCCCGCGCCGCGCGGGCGTACTTCTGGATCTCGCGGTCGGTCGTCGAATCCGAGGCGGCGACGAGCAGCCGCTCCGGGGTCGAGGCCCGCCCGGGGCGCGGGTCGGCGAGGGCCGTGCCGCCCAGGATCTTTCGGCGTCGCAATCGATCGAGATACTCGTCCGACGTGCCGCGGGTCAGCTCCACGGTGAACTCCCCGAGGTACGGGGCATCGAATCGCGGGGCCGTGAGCCCCTCGATCCCCCCCAACGCGCTCGCGAGGGTCCGTGCCTTCTCCGCGATCGACGCCTGGAGCTCCGCGAGTCCCCGGGGACCGACGAGGGTCGCGTAGACGGTGAACGCGAGGGCCATCAGGGACTGGTTGGTGCAGATGTTGGAGGTTGCGCGCGAGCGGCGGATGTGCTGCTCGCGGGTCTGGAGCGTGAGCGCGAACGCGGGCCGGCCGTCGACATCCTGCGTCGCGCCGACGATCCGTCCGGGCGCCGCGCGGACGTGCTCCGCGCGGCAGGCGAACAGGCCGAGGAGCGGCCCCCCGAACGACGGGGCGATGCCGAACCCTTGGCCCTCGCCGACCACGACGTCCGCGCCGTAGCGGCCCGGCGGCTCGAGGACGGAGAGCGAGAGCGGGTCGGCCGCGACCACGAGGGGGATCTCGCCGAGGAGCGCCTTCAGGTCCGCCACACCCTCGTCCAGATGTCCGAAGCCGTTCGGGACGTCCGCGAGGAGACCGAAGACACCGCCCGCCGCCACGGCGCGTCGGACGAAGTCGAGGTCGAGGCGTCCGGTCCGGTCGTCGTACGGGACCTCCTCGACGCGCAGTCCCGGGCCACTCGCGTAGTTCTCGAGGACGCTCTTCTCCTCCCAGGGCAGGCTCGCCGGCACGAGGAAGCGATGACCCTCGTGGAGCCGACGGCAGAACAGGAGCGCCTCCCCCGACGCGGTCGCTCCGTCGTACAGGGAAGCGTTCGCGACGTCGAGGCCGGTGAGCTCGACCCACAGGCTCTGGAACTCGAAGAGGACCCGCAGCATCCCCTGGCTCGCCTCGGGCTGGTAGGGCGTGTACGACGTGTAGAACTCGCTCCGACCGACCATCGCGTCGACGGCCGCGGGCGAGTACCGGTGCGAGATCCTTCCGCCGAGGAAGCTCGCGAACTTCGAGAGGGGCTTGTTCCGGTCGAGCAGGCGGTCGACCTCTCGGACGACCTCGGGCTCCTCGCGTCCGGCGCCGATCCCGAGCTTCCCGATCCGGGCCTTCTTCGGCACGTCGCGGAACAGCTGTTCGACCGAAGAGATCTGGAGGGCCTCGAGGAGCGCCGCCTCCTCGCCCGGTTCGTTCGGAATCCAGCGAGGCACGACCGTTCCCCGGAGCGCGACCGAGCGGGGGAGGGGATTTATCGGTTCGGTCGTCGGCCCGCCGTTCCGGGGCAAACCTATTCGAGGGTACCGTTTCCGGCCGCCGGGTGACATCGTGACTCAGGGCGCATCTCCTCGGCGTTCGCGTGCGAGCGCGCTGCGACGGCCACCGCCGTCCGTCGAGATCCTCGACACCGCGTTCCACCGGGCCTCCCTCGCGACCCCGCACGGGCAGACCAAGGCCGAACGGGACCGCCTCCGGGCGAAGTTGAAGGTCGTTCGAAGCTGTGCGACGGTGGTCCGCCACCTGCGCCTCGAGGCCCGACGGTTCGCGAAGCCCGGGCTGACCTCGTTCGAACAGGCGCTCGTGGCGGGCACCTTCGGGGACGGCGTGCTCGACCGTTCCCTCGTGCGGTTGCGGCGGGCGGAGGAGCGGATCCGGGAGCTGTCCCGCTCCTCCGAGGAGCGCGTCCGGCGCGGCTCCGGGGCCGAACAGTTCGGGGACGAGGTCCGAGCCTGCTACGGCCGCCTCTCGAGCTTCGTGCGCGAGGTCGACCGAGACATCGTGTTGCTGCGGGACGTCACCGAGTTCTTGCGACGGCGCCCCCGCCTCGACCCCTCAGCCCCGACGCTGGTCGTCGCGGGTTTTCCGAACGTCGGGAAGTCGTCCCTGGTGCAGCGCCTCTCGTCGGCCCATCCGCGCATCGCCGACTACCCGTTCACGACGCTCTCGATCGCGGTCGGTCACGCCGACCTCGGCTTCGACCGCCTCCAGGTCGTCGACACTCCCGGGGTGCTCGGGCGAACCCATCGCGCGAACCTCGCCGAGGAGGAGGCGACCACGGCGGTCGGAAAGGCCGCGACGGTCGTGTTGTTCGTGATCGACCCTACGGGGACAAGCGGGTACACGCTCGAGGAGCAGGAAGCGCTGCTCGAGCGGTGGCGCGCGGAGTTCCCGCGCCTCCCGATGGTCGACGTGGAGACGAAGGTCGACCTGGGCCGTCGGACGAGCGGTCGGATGCAGGTCTCCGCGACCACGGGGGAGGGCATCGAGAACCTGTGGTCGGCCCTGCGGGCCCAGCTCGAGCCGAAGGGCGAGCTCCCCCCGATCCAGGAAGCGGTCGAGGAGGCCCCCGAGGCGTCGCAGGAGGAGCCGTCCGAACCGGAGCTCGAGCGCCCGCCCCGGCGCCGGGCCCGCCGCTCTCGGGGTCCGCCCTAGTTTTCCCCGATCGAGAACGGTCGTCCGTTCTCGGGCAGGAGCACGTCCAGAGAGGAGGGAAGCGCCTCCTTGAGGGCCTCGCGACGGTCCCCGTGCATCAGCACGACCGTCTTTGCGTGAGTCTCTTCGATGAAGCGGACGAGGTCCGAGTGTCCGGCGTGCGCGGAGAAATCGAACTTCTCCACCTCGCAGGCCGGATGAATGGTCGTTTCGTCGATCGTCAGCGTCCCTTCGTCCATCAGCTGCCGGCCGTTCGACCCCTCGACCTGGTACCCCGTAAGGAAGATCGAGCTGTTCGCGTCCTGATACAACTCGCCGATGTAGTACAGGACCGGTCCGCCGTCTAGCATGCCGCCCGTCGTGACGATCACGTCGGCTTCTCGGAGTGCTCGCTTGCGGTCGCCGGGGGTCTCGACGACGTTCACGCCCTCGAGGGCGCGACGGAATCGGCGGGCGTCGGCGAGGTACTCGGGCGCGCTCAGGTAGATCGAGTTGACCTTGCGCGCCATGCCGTCGAGGCACGTCTCGAAGCCGGACGAGGCGAGGGACATCAGTACCTCCTGCGCGCGGCCGACGGCGAACGCCGGAACGATCACCTTGCCGCCGCGCTCCACGGTCTCGGCGACCTTGTCCCGGAACCGGCGCTCGGTCTCCTTGCGGTCCGGATGCTCGCGTCCCGCGTACGTCGACTCGATTACGAGCACGTCGCACTCGAGCGGCTCGGCGCCGCCGACGATGTGCGTCGGGAGCGTCTGGAGGTCTCCCGTGAACAGGACGTCCTTCGACCCCTTGTAGAGCATCATGGACGCACCCGGGATGTGCCCCGCGGAGCTGAGCTGGACCTCGATGCCCTTGTGCCGGAACGTCGCGTGTCGGTCGACCGCGGTGAAGCGGGCGGTCATCGAGTGGATGTCCTGCGGCGTGTAGGCGGGAAGGTATCCCTCGAGCCGCGCGATCTTGAGCGCGTCCTTCGTCAGGAGGTCCGCGACCGCGACCGTGACGGGCGTTGCGACCAGCCGTGCGCGCGGCAATCGGCTCAGGACGGGCGTCATCCCGGAGTGGTCGAGGTGCGCGTGAGAGAGGAACGCCACGTCGATGTTCACGGGCGCCGGCCGCGGGTAGGTGGGCGGGTCGGTCGGCGTCATGCCGTAGTCGAAGAGCAAGGTGCGACCCTGGTCGCGCACGACGAGCCCGAGCGACCCGATCTCGGACGCCCCGCCGAGGAAACGAAGTTCCATCGTCGGCCCGAGCAGCGTTGCCAGATAACATCATGCGCGACCGATCGCGCGTCCCGGCCGAAGAAGCGCTCTTTAGCGCCGCGACCGTCCTCCGGTCGTGGACGACGACCTCCCCGGCGCGCTCGAAGTGCTCTACCGGGTGAGCGTCGCGGTGCATCGAGTCGTCCGCGATGCCCGTAGCTCCCCGCACCGGGCGGACGTCGTCGCGATGGGGGCGTCCGGGATGCCGACCGAGGAGCTCGACCGACTCGCGGAGGGAGAGATTCTGCGTTCCCTCGACGCCGAAGGGGTCGACTGGGACCTCCTCTCGGAGGAGATCGGACACGTCAAGCGCGGCGGGGACCGGACCCTCGTCGTGGACCCGATCGACGGGAGCCACAACGCGTTGCGGAACCTCCCGTACTTCACGGTCTCGCTCGCGCTCGGGCGTCGGGACCTCGCGGGCATCGACGTCGGCCTGATCCGAGACCTCCACCACGGGACGACCTGGTGGGCGATGCGGGGCCAGGGAGCGTTCCGCGACGGCCGGCCCATCCGGACCCGTCCCTGGGATTCGAAGACGGAGATGGTGTTCGTCAACCTGGGCCGGAACGCGTCCGACGGTTCGGTGCGCCTCGCGGGAAAGGCCCGGCGGGTTCGGTCGCTCGGAAGCGCCTCGCAGGAGCTGCTCATGGTCGCTCAGGGGAGCGCGGACGGCTTCCTGTTCGAGAACCGGGCCGAGGCGAGCAACCTCCGGGCGACCGACATCGCCGCGGCCTATCGGATCGTGTTCGAAGCCGGCGGAGGGGTCACGGACGCGGGCGGCGGCTCGCTCGAGTCCTTCCCCCTCCATCTCGAGCGCCGGACGAGCGTCTTCGCATGGGGCGACGCCGAGTTCCGTCGCGTCGCGGAGGCGTACCGGTGAGGATCGGGCTGACCGCCCACCCGGAGAAACCGAAAGCGATCGAGCTTGCCTCCGAGCTCCTCCGGCTCGTAGGCGACCGCGCCGAGGTCGTGCTGAGCGACGAGGTCGCTCGCTGCGACCCGAGTCGGCCGCACCGGCCGCTCGAACAGGTCGACTGCGACGTCCTGGTCGCGATCGGCGGCGATGGGACGTTCCTCCACGCCCTCCGTCGGTCGAACGCCCCGCTGCTCCCGATCAACGCAGGCACGGTCGGTGTGCTCGCCGAGGTCGAGACGCGACGACCGAAGGAGTTCGAGTGGGCCGTCGAGCGACTGCTCCAGGGGTACTACTTCCTCGAGGAGCGGATGAAACTCGCAGCCGAGGTGGGGCGGACCCCGCTCCCGGACGCGACGAACGAGTTCGTGATCCACTCGGCCGCCGTCGCGAAGATGGGCCTCTTCGAGATCGCGTTCGACGGTCACGTAGCGGGGCGGCTCAGGGCGGACGGACTGATCGTCGCGAGCCCGACCGGCTCGACCGCGTACTCGTTGAGCTCGCGCGGGCCGATCGTCGACAGCTCGATCGATGCGATCGTGCTTGCCGCCATCGCTCCGTTCCGCACCGACCCGCGCGCGCTCGTGGTCGAGCCGATGCGGGTCGTGCGGCTGCGCCCGGTCGAAACGAAGCCCGGGGCCGTCGTGGTCGCCGACGGCGAGTCGGAGCATCCGCTCTCCCCGACGGAGCCCGTCACGATCTACCGGTCGCCGCGGCGCGCGGTGCTGGTCCGCTTCGGCTCGCGCTTCTTCCAACGGCTCCGGGGCAAGCGGATCCTGCCGTGGTCCGAGGAGTTCGCCGAGGAGGGACCGACGATTGCCGATCTTCCGCCCCCAGCGTAAGCGCGCGTCCGGGGGAGCTCGCCTCGGCGACACGCCTACCGCGATCACGCGGCGGGCGCTGGACAGCGCGCTCGCCAGCGCCCGCTCCGCCTTCCCGAACGAGTTCGGTGGCGTGCTGCGGGCGGACCCTCCGGGGGTGATCAGCGAGCTCCTGCTGCTCCCCGGGACCACCGCCGGACGACGGCACGCGAACTTCCAGCTCTGGATGCTCCACGCCGACCTCGCGGTCGCCGGGACCGTCCACTCCCATCCGTCCGGCGCCCTCCACCCGTCGGACGCCGACCTTCGGCTCTTCCGGAGCTGGGGGCGGCGCCACCTGATCCTGGGGGCTCCGTACGGTCCGGGCGCCTGGCGGGCGTACGACGGGAACGGCCAAGAAACCCATCTCTCGGTGGTCGAGAGTCCCGGGGCGCTGCGGTCGACCCCGCGACGCTACCAGCCTCCGTCCGAACGACCCCCGGCGGCCCGCGAGGGCTCCGCGACGCCGTTCCTCGACGACGAAGCGTAGCCCGCGCTACTCGCGGACCGGGATCGTCGGTATCGGGAGGCGGTCCGGATACCGGTTCGGGTCGATGATCTCTCGTCCGCCGCGCACCGGCGGTTTGTACAGTCCGTGCATCTTCGCGATCCCCAGCAGGAAGCTGATGAACCCTCGGAAGGTCGCACGGTACAGCTGCGTGTGGTTGCCCTCCCAGTCGAAGAAGTCGTTGAGGAGCGCCGGGGCCTGCCGGAGCCCGTGCGTCAACGCCCGCTTCAAGAGTTCCTCCTGGAGGGGAGAGAGGCGGTCTCGGCGGAACCAGTCCCGGGACTTGAGGTGCCCGAGGGGCACGAAGAACATCGGGACGAGGATCGCCTTGAAGTCCCACAGGTCGTCGATGAGGTCGATCGTCTTCGCGACGTCGTCCTCGGTCTCCTGGGGGAGCCCGACGATGAACGTGCAGGCCGGGTAGACCTTGTTGTCGTTCATCAGCCCCGCCGCTTGGACCACGAGCTCGGGCCACTGCGACGCCTTGAACGGGGCGACCTTCCCCGGCATCGCGGCCGTGACCATCCGGGGCGAGCCGGTCTCGACCCCGACCTCGACGCCCCACCACTTCTGCTTCTCGTCGAGCAGGATCTCCCCGCACTTCTGGAGGAGCTTCGGCTTCGTCATGAGCGAGGCGACGGCCACGTGGCTCCAGCCGACCTGCTCGTAGTACCGCTTCGCGAGCCGCAGCAGCGGGAGGAGCTTCTCCTCGTGGGGCATCACGTTCGGGCTGCCGTAGAAGAAGACGTCGTCGGAGTGCAGCAGTCCCTTGCGGACGCCGATCTTCGCGTTGACCTTCAGCTCCTCCTCGATCTTCTCGAGGGGGTACCACCGGGTCGGTCGGGTCGTCACGGAGCAGAACGAGCACCCCCGGCAGCAGCCGCGCCCGATCTCGATGAGTCCGTTGACGCTGGGGAACCGGATGGACGAGATCTGGTCGACGCGGGGGGAGTCGCGGGGGCTCATCACGACGTGCGGGGGAAGAAACTCGTCGTGCAGGGCCTTGCGCACGATCTCCCGGACGTAGAGGTCCGCTTCGCCCTCCACGACCGAATCGATCCCACCGATCGAGTCGACGAACTCCTGGATGAACGGAAGCTTCATGCGCGTCGCGGGGGAGAGCTGCCAGGCGCACGGCCCGCCCGCGATGATCTTGAGGCCCTGCTTCCGGGCCTCGACGACCGCCGGCTGGCTGAGCATCCGCTTGAAGTTCACCGAGTTGAGCGGCTCCTTCTTCATCACGCCGCCGAAGGTAGAGCTGGGCGGGTTCAGTCCGAAGTAGTCGTGGCCCGAGACGAGCAGGACCTTCGCCTCACCCGGCATGTATCGGTCGAGATAGCTCGGGTGCACGATCCGCGCATCGAAGCCGGCGTCCATCAGGGACGCCTCGATCTTCCGCATCCCGTACGGAGCCTGCAGCGGGTAGCCGTTCTCGTCGCACTTCATCCGCGGGAAGAACAGCTTACCGTACACGGCCTCGGGAAAGATGTAGGCGGGCGTGGTCGTACCAAACCCGAGAAACTCCTTCCCGTGGTGGTTGCTCATCATCGTCCAGTCGCAGGTGATTACGACTTCCGGCATGGAGCATCCCCCGCTCGCAGAACGCGCAGGTTGACCCCAAGCACGAGGGCCCCCCTTTTATCGATTGCGATTCAGGCAGCGCTCGGGCCGCCGAGGACGGTGGTGTCGAGGTTACTCGAAGTCCGCCTCGTCGTCGTCGCGGGGGAGCACCCCGTCGATCGAGTCCCCGGACTCCTCGGCCGGGTCCGCGCCGTCGCTCGAGTCGCGGAACGCGGGGTCGCGCTGCAACAAGTGGATGCGCACGCAATCGCGGTGCGCCGGGCTCCCGTTCCACGAGCTCGTCTCGTCCGGGGGTCCCAGCGGCTCCTTGCAGAGCGTGCAGATCTCGGGCGGGGCGCTGATCCAGGAGATCCGTCGCGCGCGAGAGTCCATGGGCTCGGCCGAGAACAGGCGTGGCGTCTCCTTTAGTTTTCGGTGACGCCGGCACCCCGTCCCGAAGGGCCATAACCGTCGCGAACGTGGTCGGGGCCGATGGATACTTTCACCGAGATGCGCAAGCGGCGACTCGCGCTCGGCATCTCGCTCGGGGAGCTGGCCCGGGCGGTCGGCCGGAGCGACGCCACCCTCTCGCGGATCGAGCGGGGGCGGATCCGTCCGTCGTACGAACTCGTCCAACGCATCCTCGGGTACCTCGAGGCGCAGGAGGGGACCGCGACGCCGCGCCTCACCGTGAGCGACCTCATGAACCGCCAGCTCGTTACGGTCGAGTCGTCGGCCAGCCTCCCGACCGCGGCCCAGCGGATGGAGGGCGGCGCCTTCTCCCAGCTGCCCGTGGTCGATGCGGGGAAGGTCGTCGGTTCTCTCTCGGAAACGGGACTCTTGCGCGCGCTCGCGGCGACGAACTCGCGCCGCGCGCGAGTGCGCGACGTGCTGGAGCCCGCCTATCCGGTGGTGGACGAGCGGTTCGCGGCGGACCTCCTCCCTCCGTTGCTCGCCCGGTACCCCGCGGTGCTGGTCGCGGCCAAAGGCGACCTGCAGGGGATCGTCACGAAGACGGACCTGATCCGGGGTCTGCGCGGAACGCCGCTCCGCCGTGCGGCCCCGAGCCAAAGCTAGCGCGACGAGTTCGACCGGCGGACGGCGCGAAGGACGGCGTCGACGGCGAGCGCGGCCGCGCGCGAGCCGAGGCGGTCGGCGAACTCTCCGGGGCGGTGTTCCCGGCCCGGGGCGAGCCGCTCGGTCGAAGCGACGAAGAGCACATCGCCATCGGTCGAAGAGTGGAACGGACGGATGGCGGCCGAAAGCCCCGCGTGCACGATCGCTCCCAGGCGGGCGAGCCCGGCCCGCTCGAGTCGTGCCTCGATCACGACGAGCGCGAGCGTCGTACCTCGAGTCCCCGCGCCGGGCCACCCCTCCTCCGGCGGAACGAGCCGGCCCCTCGTGTCCCGAGCTCCGGCCACCCACGCTCCGCTCTTCGGGTCCCGCACCGCGCCCACCGCGTTGACCGCCACCAGCACGCCCAGCGCGCCCAGCCCGCGCCACCGGGCGCCCGCGCTGCCCACGCCTCCGCGCATCGCCCGTGCGCGGCCGCGGTACTTCCCCACGGTCGCTCCCGCCCCTGCGCCGACGCGGCCGCTCGCGACCGGAGCTCGGTCGGCGCGACGCGCGGCCTCGTACCCGAGGGGCAGGTAGTCCGGCAGGCCTTCCCGCTTCGGCGGAAGGTCGAAGAGCGCGGCCCCCGAGATCGGGACCACCGGGTTCGGGTTCGAGAAGGCCCGGTGCCCGCCGCCGGTCTCGAGGATCCGGGTGCGGACCCCGCGGGCCGCGTCCAGACCGTAGAGGCTCCCTCCCGAGAAGAAAATCGCCCACCGACGTCCGAAGGTCGCGTCGAGCGAGAGCGAGGCGGTGTCGTACGTCGCCGAGGCCCCTCCCCGCACGTCGACGATGGTCGGGGCGGGTCGGTCGAACAGCGCGACGGTCACGCCGCTCGTCCCCTCCGGGGTCTCGACCTGTCCGACCCGGACGCCTCGAACGAGCGTGAGGGTGCCGGCCCGGTCGGTCACGTCGCCGCGCATGCTCGCGGTGGGATTAGCCGTGGCGGTAGTAACCGGCGCGAAACGGCCGGCTTTATCTTCGTGGACCGATGAAGTTCGGTTGATGTCGCCGACGCGCCGCCCGGCGAAGAAGGATCCGGAGCCGCCCGGGTTCCGCGTCGCCCGGGACATGCCCGCAGGTCGCCATCCGCTGCTCGCTGTCTTTCCCGGACTGGACGCGCTACCGGCCGCTGCCCGTCTCGCACCCGACCCCAAGGAGCGCTCGCGCCTCTTCGACGACACGTGCGTCGAGGTCGTCGATGCGGACATGTGGATGTACGTCGCGCCGCGCGAGCTCCCCGCGGCCGCCCGGGGCCGATGGAAACCGGTCGTCAGCCCGACCTCCGACTGCATCGTCGTCGGCCTCGGACACCTGCGAGAAAGTCCGGCGATGATGCTGTTCATGGACATCTACCACGAACTCTGCCACGTGGTCCAGCGCCAAGGCGGCGCGGACCTCTGGCCGCCCGGCGTAAGCTACGTCAAGCGGTGGACCGAGGTCGAGGCGTACCGCTTCGTCGTCGACGAGGCCCGGTCGCTCGGGACTTCGGACGAGTTCCTCCGCGACTATCTCAAGGTCGAGTGGATCTCGCGCGCCGAGCATCGGGAGCTGCTGGCCGAGCTCCGCGTTCCGGAAAAGTAGCCCGCTTGAGCCGGCGCCGGCGGGCACCGGCGCTCGCCAATCTCGGCGAAGGTTCCAGAAGAACGCCGCCTTTATCCTCCGACCCCCCGAATTCTACCGCCACTCCGGGGTGCGTCGCGCGCGACCATGGACGTCAAGGCCCATCCCAAGATCCGGCCGTCCAGCAGCGACCTATGGTTCCTCGCGTACCTGCCGCTCGCGATCTCGGACGGGATCGCCGCCCCGCTGATCCCCCTCCTCGCGCTCCAGAAGTTCTCGGCGTCGGCGTTCGCCGTGACGATCATCATCGCGGCCTCCGCGATGAGCCAAGTGCCGTTTACGATCCTGTGGGGGAACCTTTCGGACCGCGTCGCGCACCGGAAGTACTTCCTCGTTGGCTCGTTCATCGCGACGGGGGTCGCGATCGTAGCGATCGCGCTCGCTCAGAACATCCTGACGTACTTCTGGCTCAACGTTGTCGAGGGGCTCGCGTCCGCCGCAAGCGCGCCGATCGGGACGATGCTCCTGCTCGAGACGCGCCACAAGCGATGGTGGCCCACGGACATCGGGCTGTTCGGATTGATCTCGGGACTCGGGACCACAATCGGGCTCGGCCTCGGGTTCGTCTGGTTGTTCGTGCTCGGTGTCAACCAGGGCGTCATCCACGGGATGACGGCGCTGCTGATCCTCTCCGGGGTCCTCGCGCTCCTCTCGGCCGGGATCGCCTGGGCGTGGATCGAGGAGCCGAACGGCCGGATCGAGCGTCGGACGCTCGCCGACCTGTTGCACCTGCACCGCGGCGTCACGGAGCGGGTGCGGCAGCTGCGCAGTCGCGTCGTGGGGGTGATCGACCTCACCCGGTCGAGCGCCGAGCGACTTCCGGGAAAGGAGTATCTCTTCCTCGCCGCGCTCGCCGTGATGAGCGTCGGGTTCGACATCTTTTACGGGCCGTTCCCCGTGTTCCTCTGGCAGGACGCTCGGTTCACCGACGCGGGGGTCTTCATCGTCTACCTCGGCGCGGCCGCGGCGTCCAGCGCGCTGTTCTTCCACTCGGGGAAGGTCGTCGACAACCACTCGCCGAAGGGGGTCTTCGTGGAGTCGCTCGGGGCCCGCGTCGGCCTGATGCTCCTCTTCCTGTGGGGACCGCTCTACGTCCTCTTCGGGCTCGGCTCGCCGGCGCTGCTCGCGTGGCTCACGGTGCTGAACGCGCTCCTCGGCGTCAGCTGGGCGTTCATCAGCACGGCGAGCACGCTGTTCCTCGTGCGGCTCGTGGGCCGTTCGGCGCGGGGGAGAGCGCTCGGCCTCTACAGCGCGGTCGCCGGCGCGGGCGGCCTCCTCGGCACGCTGCTCGGCGGATGGCTCTACGCCAACTACGGCGTCCACCTGACGTACAGCGTCGCGGCGTTCACGGTCGTGATCGGCGGACTGCTGCTCCTACCGATCCCGTACCGCATGTTCCAGCTCCCGCACGCGTCGGCGCACCATCACCCGCTCGCGCGCAGCACGCGAGCGACGCTCCCGCCGCCGGCCCGGGGTGCCCGCGACCGCTAGCCAGCCGCGAAGAACATCTCCCAGGCGAGCGTCCGGATCACGTAGCCGAGCGCGAGGTTCGCGAGGAACGGCTCGAGCTCGGGCGGGTACTGGTCGATCGTGCACGACCGGAACCCGAGCTGACCGACCCCGACCGGCTCCCCTCCGCGCGCGATCACGAACCGTCCCGTGAGACGCTCGTTGATGGAGTAGCTGACGCCGTGGTAGTCGATCGTCATCGGTCCGAAAGCGCTCGAGACCGTCCGCCACGTCTCCTCCGCGACGCGGATCCGGATCTCGTCGTTCTTCCGGGTGTACGTGACGGTCGAGTGGACCCGGTCGGTCGCCGGGGGGACGAACGTCTGGTAATCCTGGGAGAACAGGGCTGCGATCCGGCTGCCCAATCCCTCCTGGCTCGCCTGCACGGGCCGGCACTCCCAGAGCACCTCGCCAACCCGGATCTCGATGATATTCCTCAGCACTCGAGCCGTCGCCTGGATCATCGGCGGTGCCGGGCGGACCACCCCCTCGCTCTTAATCATGCCTCGAGTGGGCGCTCCGATGGCGACGGTCCGGTGGTCGCCGCCGCCGGCCGAACGAGCGGTGGGCCTCGAGTTTTACATCAGCTCCGCACCCGGAGTGCCGGGGCGGCTCAAGATGTCTCCCGAGGAGTTCCGCGTCCGGGAGCTATCGAGCTACCCGTTGCCCGACCCGAGCGGTCCGTACGTCGTCCTTCGCGTCGAGAGCCGGAACTGGGAGCAGCACGAGCTCGCGAGCGCGATCGCTCGCCGGCTCGGTCGACCGCCCCACTCGGTCCAGTGGGCCGGCACCAAGGACCGCCGCGCCGTCTCCGAGCGACTGTTCTCCTATCGAGGGGAGCTGCCCGCCGGCGACCTCGGGCTGCGCGACGTGGCGGTCCTCGAGTCGTACCGCGCGCGGGACGGGCTCGTGCTCGGTCACCACTACGGCAACGCCTTCGACCTCACGGTCGGGGAGCTCGACCGGCCGTCGACCGAGGCGGTCGGCGCCCTCGAACAGGTCACCATGGACGTCCGGGACGCCGGCGGGTTTCCCAACTTCTTCGGGCTCCAGCGGTTCGGGGAGGTTCGACCGATCACGCATGAGGTCGGTCGCTGGGTCGTGCGAGGAGACCTCGACCGGGCCGTCGACGTATATCTAGCGGACCGCCCGATCGGCGGGGTGCCGGGTCCCGGCGACGAACCGAGGAAGCGGTACGCGGAGCACCACGACCCGGTGCGGGCGCTCGCGGAGTTCCCGCGGGAGTACCGGTTCGAGCGGTCGCTGCTCGAACGACTCGCCCGCGGCGATCGCGCCGAACGCGCGTTTCGTGCGCTCTCCCGGGAGCTCCGCACGCTGTTCGTGCACGCGCTCCAGTCGCTGTTGTTCAATCGCTGGGTGAGCGCGCGACACGACGCCGGATTGTCCCTCACGGCGCCGGTCGCCGGCGACCGGATCGTCCGGCTCGCGCGCGACGGGACCGTGCGGGCCCCGGACGCCGTGCCCGTGGAGCTCGACAACCTCCCCGAATGCCGGGAGCTCGTCGCGCGCGGTCGGGCCTTGCTGGCGGGGCCTCTCGTCGGCTACGAGACCCCGGCCGATCGCTCGTCGCCGGGGGAGCTGCTCGATCGGATTCTCGACGAAGAGCGGGTCGATCGAGCCATGTTTCGGGTCCCCGCTTCGCCGGAAGTCGCGAGCCGCGGTGCCTGGCGTGCCGTTTCGGTACCGCTGCCGCCCCTCGCGATCTCGCCGGAAGAGAACCGGGTCCGGTTCCGATTCGCGCTACCGAAAGGCGCGTACGCGACCGTGCTCCTCCGAGAGTACCTCAAGTCCGGCGCCGTTGCGGGCGCGACCGGCGTCCGGTCGAGCCGAGGCTTCTAATACCCGGCCACGGGGTCGAAGGCCCCGGGTGGGGGTGCCGCATGGCGACGGAGTCTCCGCGCCCGTTCGTCTTCCCGACGACGTCACCCGGACCTCTCCGGCCCGGCGACAGTTCGGGGGCGCCGGCACGGGTCCCGACGGGCGTTCCCGATTTCGATTACCTCACGGGCGGTCTTCCGGCGGGGTCCGTCGTGCTCTTGTTCGGCGCCGCTGGCGCGGGCCATCAGGAGTTCGCCCTGACGTCGGCCGTCCACTTGATGCTCCGATTCGACGACCCCCGACTCCACGAGTTCTATCTTGGCGGCGCGAAGGGACCGTTCGTCTACCCGAACGAGGTCGTCTACATCAGCACGAGTCGATCGCGGGAACAGCTGATGGCCGAGCTGCGCGGTGCCTTCGACGGAACGTACTCGAGCGTGCTCGGTCGCCACCTCACGTTCCGCGACGTCTCGGCGTCGTACTTCGCCGACACGCCGGTCCCGACGTCCTGGTCGTCGATGCCGAGCTCGCTGCTCTCGGGCGCCCCGGCGCGGACCGTCGACGACGGCGGACCGCTCCGCGCGCTCGCCTCCGCGATTGAGGAGAGCGGCGAGAACCACCTCGTCATCGTGGACTCGCTGACCGACCTGCTCGTCCGGCGGGGCGTTGACGAGGCCGATGTGCTCACGCTCACAAAGGGCCTGCGACGACGTGCGAAGGAGTGGGGCGGCCTCGTGTACCTGATGCTCTCGGAGGGCGTCGCGCCCCCCCACGTCGAGCAGGCGGTGATCGACTCCGTCGACGGGGTGCTGCACTTCAGCTGGATGTCGAGCCCCACGCACTCGCATCGGCAGCGCGCGATGCTGATTGACAAGTTCATGCCGGTCCTCTCCCGGCTCCCCGCCGAGCACCAGGGTCGGTTCGTCATCCGAGTGAACGCGAAGAACGGGCTGGTGACCACGCAGTATGAGCGAGTCTGAGCCGAGCCGGGCACGGGTGTCGACCGGCATCGACGGCCTGGACGAGATGTTGGGCGGGGGATTCCCCGCGGGCCACGTCGTGCTCGTCACCGGCCTTCCGGGTACCGGAAAGACGTGCCTCGGACTCCAGTACCTCCTCGCGGGGGTCGCGCACGGCGAGAAGGGCGTGTTCCTGTCCCTGGAGGAGGACACGCCCCAACTGCTCGAGAGCGCGCGGCAGTTCCGCTGGCCGGTCGACGCAGCGGTCGATAAGGGACTCCTCAAGGTCGTGCGCCTCGACCCGCGCGAGACCCGGCAGAGCCTGCACCGGGTCCAGGGAGAGCTCGGCAAGGAGCTCGCCTCGATGGGCGCGAAGCGGATCGTGGTCGACTCCGTGTCGCTCCTCAACATGCTGAGCGACGACGAACCGAGCCGTCGGGCGACGCTGTTCGCGCTCGCCGGCGCCTGCCGACAGTCCGGCGCGACGACCGTCCTCACCGCGGAAGCGGACCCGCTCCACCCCGAGGTGAGTCGCGACGGGCTCTCGGAATACGTCTCGGACGGGGTCGTCGTCCTCGGCTACCGCCAGGGTCCCGACGGCCATCGGGTCGGTCTCGCGCTCCGGATCCTCAAGATGCGGCGCACGGCGCACGCCCGGACGGTCCAGCCGTACTCCATCGGCGCCTCGGGCCTGCTCGTCGACGCGAAGGCGGTCGACTTCGGCGGCTAAGATCGGCGGAAACCCCAAACGCCGAGCGGCGTTGGGCCGGCGGGCGGCCCGATGCGCTGGACGATCTACGTCGACCTGGACGCGTACTACGTCTCGGTCGAGCTTCGGGAGCGCCCGGAGCTCGCGGGCCGCCCCGTGATCGTCGGTCCGCCTCCGGCCGGGGGCGCGACGCGGGGGGTCGTCCTCTCGGCGAGCTACGAAGCGAGGAAGTTCGGCGTGCACAGCGCGCAGCCCGCCGTGCAAGCGGCGCGGCTCTGCCCCGAGGCGGTCTGGATTCCTCCGGACCACGCAAAGTACGGACGGGTCGCGGCGGAAGTGCGGGCGGTGCTCGGCCGGTTCGCTCCCGACCTCGTGCCGCTCTCGATCGACGAAGCCGCCCTCGGGGTCGAGCTCCCCGACGCCGCCGCGGCCCGGGAGCTCGCCGTCAATGTCCAGGCCGCGCTCCGCAACGAGCTCCATCTACCCGCCTCCATCGGGGC
Organism: Thermoplasmata archaeon; assembly: GCA_030043865.1. Lineage (GTDB taxonomy): Archaea > Thermoplasmatota > Thermoplasmata > Lutacidiplasmatales > UBA184 > Lutacidiplasma. Next base: position 16,405 of record JASHWZ010000145.1, read on the forward strand.
GGCGACGACCCGAACGGTCGCGAAGATCGCCACCGACCGGGCGAAACCTGGAGGGATCGTCGTCGTGGTGCCGGGGGAGGAGGCAGCGTTCCTAGCGCCGCTCCCCGTCCGGGCGATCCCGGGGGTCGGACCGAAGACGGAGGAACTGTTCCGCGCCGCGGGCGTCGCGACGATCGGCGACCTCGCCGCCCAGCGCCCCTCGAGCCTGTCCCGTCGTCTTGGCGCTTCGGCGCGCGGCTGGATCCTCCTCGCCCGGGGCCAAGGTCAGGACCCGGTCGAGGAGGAACCCGGCCCGCGGTCCCGCTCGACGGACCGCACGTTCCCCCAGGACGTCGCAAGCTGGGAACCGCTCGAGTCCGCGGTTCGAGAACTCGCCGCTGGCCTGGCCGCTACTCTCGCGGAGGAGGAGCTCCGTTACGGGAGCGTCGGGGTGGCGTTCCGTTGGGCGGATTTCACCCGCACTCAGCGAAGCCGGACGCTGGGCGCGTCGGCCGAGGGTCCGGAGCCGCTCGCTCGGGCCGCGCTCCGGCTCGCCCGCGACCTCTGGGACGACGAACGGGCCGGCCGGGGACGGGCGATCCGGACGGTCTCCGTCCGGGCGGAGCGCCTCGCGGAACGGCATCAGCGGCAGGTATCGCTCGACTCGTTTCCACCGCCCGCCCGTCCGAGGGGCGCCGACGACGCGTAACCGCCCGGCTTGAATATCCCGCGTCGATTGCGGGCCTCCGCGATGTCCGAGTTTCGCCGAGACCCGTTCCTCGGTCGCTGGACGATCGTGGCAGAGGGAAGGTCGGCCCGACCGAACGAATACACCGGGCCACCGCCCCCGGCCGGGGCACCCGCCGATTGTCCCTTCTGCGAGGGCCACGAATCGCGCACGCCTCCGGAAGTCGCCGCCGTTCGTCGCAGCGGGAGCGCTCCGAACGGACCGGGATGGACGGCGCGAGCGATCCCCAACCGGTTCCCGACCGTGACGCCTGCGCCGACCGCCCCCGCGGTCGTCTCGACTCCGACGCTCGAGCGCGAACCCGCGCTCGGGATCCACGAGGTGATCGTGGAGGACCCCCGGCACGGTACGGACCTTCCGTATCTGCCGGCGGATCAACACCGGACCTTGTTCCGTTTCTTCCGCGAGCGGATGCGCGCCGCCATCGCGACCGCTGGCGTCACGAACGCGTTGCTGTTCGAGAACCGGGGTCCCGAGTCGGGCGGAACGCTCCCGCATCCCCACGCGCAGCTCGTCGCGACGCACCGGATACCTTCCAGGCTCGAGGAAGAGCGCCGGGCGTTCCGAACCGGACCCACCGACTCTCCCGGGACCTGTCGACTCGAGAACGTGGTCGGGTCGGAGATTCGCGCCGGCGAGCGGGTCGTGGCGCACGAGGGGGGCTTCACCGCATTCGCCCCGTTCGCCTCGGAGTTCCCCTATGAGGTCTGGATCGTCCCGGATCGTCATGCCGCGTCGTTCGCGGACGCGACCGATGTCGAGGTCGACGGGCTAGCGACCCTGCTGCCGCAGGTTCTCCGCGCCCTCGACCGAGTGCGCTCGCATCCGTCGTACAACTGGTTCGTCCACGGCGACCGGGCGCCCGCCGAGGGCGCGCGCGGCTTCCACTGGCACGTCGAGGTCGTCCCACGGATCGTGCGGCCGGACGGCTACGAACTCGGCAGCGGCGTCTCCGTGAATCCGGTCCGACCCGAGATCGCCGCGGCGGAGCTGCGGACGGCGATGGCGGCGGTCGCGACGAGCGCGGGCCAGCAACCCTAAGGGGCCGCGCTCGGTCCGACCGGCGTGAGCGAGCTCCGGGAACCGATTGTCTCCCTGCTGGGGCACGTCGATCACGGGAAGACGACGCTCCTCGACCGCATCGCGGGCAGCGTGCGGGCCTCCAAGGAGGCGGGCGGGATCACCCAGCACATCGGCGCCATCGAAGTGCCCGGGGTGACCCTGCGACGGTTGTGCGAGGGGATTCTGACCGAGGAGCAGCTCGCGGTGCCCGGCCTCCTGTTCGTCGACACGCCCGGCCACCGGTCGTTCGAGACCTTGCGCCGGCGCGGCGGCGCTCTCGCCGACCTCGCCGTGCTCGTCGTCGACGTGCGGGAAGGGCTGATGCCGCAGACGCGGGAGTCGATCCAGATCCTCCGGCACGAGAAGACCCCGTTCGCCATCGCGCTCACGAAGATCGACCTCCTTGCGGGCTGGAGGAAGTCGCCCTCGCCGCTGCCCGTGCTCGAGCAGGCCGCGCGCTCGGGTCCCGAATTCGGCCGCGCGCTCGACCAGCACCTCTACTCGGTCGCCGAGGAGATGGTCCGGCTCGGATTCTCCGCCGAGCGGTTCGACCGGGT
>JASHWZ010000146.1 GCA_030043865.1 Thermoplasmata archaeon
ACGTCGTCGATGTAGCCGCGCTCGGCGGCGAGGTACGGATTGAGGAACTCCGCGCGGTACTCCGCGACGCGGCGGGCGCGGGCCGCCTCGCGGTCCGCCGGGGGGGTCGCGTCGAGCTCGCGGCGGTAGAGGATGTTCACCGCCCCCTCGGCGCCCATCACCGCGATCTCGGCGGTCGGCCAGGCGTAGTTCAGGTCGCCGCCGAGGTGCTTCGAGCACATGACGTCGTACGCCCCGCCGTACGCCTTCCGCAGGATCACGGTCAGGAGCGGGACCGTCGCCTCCGCGTAGGCGTAGAGGAGCTTCGCGCCGTGCCGGATGATGCCGCCGTGCTCCTGGGCGGTGCCCGGGAGGAACCCGGGGACGTCGACGAACGTCAGGAGGGGGAGGTTGAACGCGTCGCAGAACCGGACGAACCGGGCCGCCTTCGTCGACGCGTTGATGTCGAGCGTGCCGGCGAGCGACGCCGGGTTGTTCGCGACGACGCCGACCGGCCGACCGGCGAGCCGGGCGAAGCCGACGACGATGTTCGGCGCCCACTCCCGCTGGACCTCGAGCAGCGACTCGGGGTCGAGCACGCGGGTGAGCACGTCGTGGACGTCGTACGGGGCGTTCGCGTCCTCCGGCACCGTGCGCGCGAGCTCGGTCGCGGCGGAGTCCGGCGGGGCGGCCGCGGGTGCGAGCGGGGACTCCTCGAGGTTGTTGAGCGGGAGGTACGCGAGCAGGCGCCGAGCGAGCTGGATCGCGTCGTCGTCCGACGCGGCCGTGAAGTGCGAGACGCCGCTCAACGTCGCGTGGGCGTCCGCGCCTCCGAGGGCGTCCATCGTGACCTCCTCCCCCGTGACCGCGCGCACGACGTCCGGGCCGGTGATGAACATCTGTCCGGTCCCCTCGACCATGATGACGAAGTCGGTGATCGCAGGCGAGTAGACCGCACCGCCCGCGCACGGCCCGAGGATGAGGGAGAGCTGCGGGACGACCCCCGAGAGGTTGACGTTCCGGAAGAACACCTCGCCGTACCCTCCGAGACTCATCACGCCCTCCTGGATCCGGGCGCCGCCGGAATCGTTGAGACCGACGATCGGGACCCCCGCCTTCCGGGCCGTCTCCATCACCTTCACGATCTTCATCGCGTGCGCTTCGCCGAGCGCACCGCCGAAGACGGTCGCGTCCTGCGCGAACGCGCAGACCGGGCGCCCGTCGACCTCCCCCCAGCCGGTGACGACCCCGTCCCCGGGCGGGCGGCGCTCCGCGAGCCCGAACTTCTCGACCCGGTGGGTGACGAACGGGTCGACCTCGGTGAACGTGCCGGGGTCGAAGAACGCCTCGAGGCGCTCGCGCGCCGTCCGCTTGCCCGACGAGCGGTGCTTCTGGACCCGCTCGGCGCCGCCGCCCTCGCGCGCCTTCCGCTTGAGCACCGCCCAGCGGTCGAACGCCTCGCTCATGCGACCCCGTCCACGCGAACGTCGCCGGCTCTTATCCGCAACCGATGGGGGCCCTGGTCCAGGAGGAGCTCCCCCTCGTCGCCGAGACCCGCGATCGTCCCGGACGTCGCGCCGTCGACCGTGGCCCGGCGACCGACCCCGAAGAGCCACTCCCGGCAGCGGCGCCGGGTCCGTTCGACGCCGTCCGGCGCCCGGAGGGCAGCGACCGCGGCCTCGACCGCCGCGACCACGAGACCCTCGACCTCGTCCAGGGACGGCGGCGGTTGGACGACCTCCGAGAGCGATACCGCCCGACCGCGGAGGTCCTCGGGCAGCCCGCGGACGTCGGTCGTTACGTTCACCCCGATGCCGGCGACCTCCGCCGGGCCCCCGGGGCCGGCCTCCACGCGGTCGACCAGCACTCCCCCGAGCTTCCTCGCGGGTCGACCGTCCTCGAGGACGAGAAGGTCGTTGGGCCATTTCACCCCGAGCCGGATCGGATACCGGCCCGCGAGATCGTGCGCGAGCCCCGCCCCAATCGCGAGCGGGACCCACCCGGCGCGGTCGGGAGGGGTTCGAAGGACGATCGAGAGGTAGAGCCCTCCGTGGGGCGACGCCCAAGCGTGGTCGAGCCGACCCCGACCCGAACGCTGGCGGCGTGCGACGACCCGGGTCCCCTCCTCCGCCCCCGACCGGGCCAGCGCGATCGCACGGTCCTGGGTCGACGCGACCTCCTCGTGGAACTCGCGCACGCCCGTCACGGCGCCCCCCGGCGTGCGAGGAAACCTGACGCTTAACCCTTCGGCCGCGACCCGCCGCCGCGTCGTCCTTTATCCCGCCGTCCGCCTCGCCCGCCCGTGGCCTCCCTCGAAGAGCTCCTGCGCGCGACCGCGACGCAGGTCGAACCCGAGGTCCAAAAGCAGCTCCGCGGACTGTTCGGGGGGATCGTGCGGAACTACCTTCCCCAGGACTGGGTCTTCCGCACGGAGCACGAGGTCGCGACGCTTCGGGTCGATGCGTCCGGCCGCGTCACGGTGGAACCGAAGGCGTCGGCCCGTCCCGATGTCACGGTGAAGATCCCGATGGAACGCCTCGCCGTCGCGCTCACGACGCGCGACCGCGCCAAGGTGCCGCCCGGCCCGCTCGAAGTGACTCCGCACACGGCGAAGGGCCGGGCGGCGTTCGACTATCTCCGGCCCCGCCTGGGCCTCTAGGGTGCTCACCGCTCGTGAGCAATGGTATTCCTCCGCTCGAACTCCGTTCGACCCGGAGCGGGGCGGAGTGACCGACGGGACGGCCGAGCTACCGAGCGTCACCCCGTCGCCCGCCGCGGCGTCGACGGCTCCGAGCTACCGTCGGACGCTCGCGAATCGCCCGTTCTTTCTCCTCTGGTCGTCGCTCCTCATCTCCCAGTCCGGGGACTACGTCTTCGACGTCGCCCTGATCTGGCTCGTCTATGCGACGACCGGTTCGGTGGTGGACGTCGCCTACGTGCTCGTCGCGGCGACCGTCCCGACGGTCGTGTTCGGCCCGGTCCTCGGCGTGTACGTCGACCGATGGCCACGCCGGACGATCCTCATCGGAACGAACCTGGCGGAAGGGGCGCTGGTCGCCGGGCTCGCGGCCGCGCTGCTGGCGCACTCGGCGACCCTGCCGCTGATCCTCGCCGTGGTGTTCTCGCTCGGCGTCGGCCAGCAGTTCGTGCGGGTCACGTCGAACGCCCTGGTCCCGCAGACCGTCGAGAAGGCGGACCTCGCGTCCGCGAACGGGCTCTTGACGTTCTCCGGCTCCACGATCCAGATCGCCGGGCTCGCGATCGGCGGCGTGGTGGTCGCGCTCTTCGGCGCGACGCTGCCGATCGTCTGGGACGCCGCCTCGTTCCTCCTGGCGGCGGCGATCCTCGGAGCGATGTCCGCGCTCGTCGGCCGCCCCGCGCCGGCGGACGGAGCGGCGCCGACGGGGTTCGGGGCCCAGTTCGCCGAGGGGTTCCGCTACGTCGCGAGCGAACGATTCTTCCTCGAGGTCATCGCGATCGGGGTCGTCGTCAACTTCGCGGGGAACGCGACGTTCACGCAGTGGGCGCCGTACGCGAGCCGGGTCCTGCACGGGGGAGCGACCACCTTCGGGCTCCTCGGAGCGATGATCGCGGCGGGGGCGATCGCCGGCGCGATCCCGATTGGACGGGTCAACCTGCGCTCTCGGGTCGGACCGGTGATCTTCGCCGGTCTCTTCGCCGTGGGCCTCCTGATCCTCTCGCTCGGCCTCACACGGTCGATCCCACTCGCGCTCGCGGAGGCGTTCGGCGTCGGCGTCGCGTCCTCGGTGATCAACGTCCCCCTCCTCTCGGTCGTCCAGGCGAAGGTGCCGGCCCGACTGATGGGTCGAGCGATGTCGGTCCTGCTCGGACTGATCCTCGCCGCGGCGCCGTTCGGGGAGTACCTCTCGGGGGTGATCGCGTCCGCGTTCTCGATCCCGTTCCTCTACGTCGTGATGGGGCTCTTGACGGTCTCGGTCGCCGCGGTCGGGGCCGTCGCGATGCGCGACGTGCGCTCGCTGACCTACTGAACCCGCCGCGTCAGCCGAGCTCGCGCAGGCGGCGCACCATCTTCACGGCGGAGCGCACCGCGTTGCCCGCGTTCTCGATGCGGTCCTGGGCCTGGAGGCGGGTCTCGCCGGGGCCCGAGATCCCGAGGCCGAGCGGCTTCCCGTACTCGACCGAGAGGTCCGCGAGCTTCCGCGCGGCCTGGTTCATCACGACCTCGTCGTGGTTCGTCTCGCCCTCGATCACCGCCCCGAGGGCGACGACCGCGTCGACCTCGGACCGGCCGAAGAGCGCCTTCACGGCGAGCGGGAGGTCGTAGACCCCGGGGGTCTTCACGACCGGCCCGAGCGTGGCGCCGAGGAACGCGACCTCCTCCTTCGCCCGCTCGAGCATCAGCAGCGTGATGTCGTAGTTGTACTCGCTCGCCGCGATCGCCACCGTCACTCCCGTTCCTTCGTTCGTGCGTTTCGGCATGGTGTTTCCCTCGAATTCGTCAGTGCGTCGGCCGGACCGGTCCCGCGTCGCGGAACCCCTGGCGCAACCCTTCGCCCGCCCGGCGTTCCAGGTCGCGCGGGCGGTAGAGGAGCGCATAGGCGTTGAGCGCGTGCTCCTCGGCGCGGCGCCGGGCGAGCGCCTCGAGCGCGCGCGGAGTTTCGGCCTCGTCCTCGAACACGAAGCACTCGACGATCGGCTTCGCTTCGAGCACCCCCGCGAACTGGAGACCCAGCGACGCCTCGTGGGCGCAGGTCCGGTCGTACTCGGCCTTGCCCGGCATCCCGAGCGCGAGGCACAGGTCAACCCCGTCCTCGAGGAAGAGACGCCGACACGCGACCGGGAGGTCCTTGATCCCGGGCACGGTCCGGCGCACGACGCGGAAGCCGGTGCCCGCCGCGAGGAGCGCCCGGACGGCGTAGCGCGCCATATCGACACGGGCGAACGTGGTGTCGGCGACCCCGACCTTCTTCACGGGCTCACTCCTTTCGCGCCGCCCGAGATCTCGAGGATGCGCTCCACGATGCGACGGGTCGCGAGCTCGTCGTGCGGGATCGGGCCGATGCGCACGACCTTCACCGGGACGCCGCGTCGGGCGCACTCGCGCTCGACCTCGGCCTCGTTCCAGACCTGGTTGTAGCCGAGCGCGATGATGTTCGGCCGCTCGTGCACGACGGTCTCGTAGATGTCGGTCGTCGAGCCGAGGATCGCGCGGTCGACCGGCTTCAAGGCCTCGACCATCTCCCGGCGGATGTGCTCGGGCACGTACGGCTCGTGCTTCAGGCGCCGCGCGGTCTGGTCCCGCGCGACCACCACGACCAGCTCGTCGCCGAGCTTCCGGGCCTCGGTGAGGAAGTAGACGTGGCCGGGATGGAGGAGGTCGAAGACCCCCGTGGCCATCACCCGGACGACCATGCGTTCCATGCCTCGACGATCGTTCGGCCCTCGACGAACGGCCAGCCGTGCGCCTCCGCGTACTTCCGGGCCGCGTCGGGGGAGCGGGCGCCGCCCGAGTCCCCGAGCATCTCGCAGACCGTCACGGACTCGCTCAGGCCCGCCATCCGGGCGAGCGAGATGACGAGTTCCGTATGGCCCTTGCGCTCGCCGAGGAGCGCCGGCGCCGAGTAGAGGAGGTAGACGTGACCGGGCGAGATGAACGACTCGCGGAACCGTTCGCGGAGCTCGCGGTCGGTCAAGTGGTGGGCCTCCCGCGCGATCTCCCCGACCGTGCGGATCGTCAGCGCCCGGTCGTTGTCGGGGACGCCGGTGAAGTTCGCGCGGTGGTTGATCGTGATCCCGAAGGCGCTCCGCCGGTCGTAGCGGGGCCGCTCCGCGAGCCGGGGGAGCTCGGGGTGCCGCGCCCCAGCGAGCTCGAGCAGCTCGGAGAAGAACGGGAGGTCGAGCCGTGCGCGCAGCTCCTCCGAGATCGCGGTGCAGAAGAGGCCGCCCGCGTCCTTCCGCAGGAGGCGGATCATCTCGGGGGTCGCCTTCTCCGACAGGAACACCATGTCGGTCTCGGCCTCCCGGTCGACCGCGTCGAAGATCAGGACCGGCTCGCCCCGGGCGAGGGCCGCGGCCGCCGAACGGACCGCTTCCGGCACCGGACGGACGGTCGGCACCGCCATCATCGGCGGAGCGAGCCGGGCGAGGGTAATAATGAAGTTGTAACTACTCAAAAATGGGTTGATGGCCGGTGGGGGAGGAGAGAGCGGCGGGTACGGTCAGCGTGTCGGACCGCGTCCGGAACGACCGGCCGAAGCCGGCGTTCTTAGGAGGTGATCCATCTGCAGGTTCCCCTACAGATACCTTGTTACGACTTAGTCCCCCTTGCTGAACCGAAGTTCGAGCGACCCAGATGAGCCACCCTCACTCCGACCCAACTCGGATGACTTGACGGGCGGTGTGTGCAAAGAGCAGGGGCACATTCACCGCGGGATGTTGACCCGCGATTACTACGGAATCCATTTTCA
>JASHWZ010000017.1 GCA_030043865.1 Thermoplasmata archaeon
GCCTCCGAGGACGTCGACGCCCCGCCCGCGGACGCGGCCGCCCGTTCGCTCCGCCGGGCGAGCCGCGCCGCGGCCGCGTCGCCGCCGCCCGAACCCGTGATCACACCGATGCGCGCTCGACCGACGTTCGTCCCGCTGGACGAAGACCCGGTGAACCCGATGGACCCGGAGGGCGAGGCGCCCGACCCGGGTCCCGAGACGATCGACCGCCGGCGCATGCGACGCAACCCCTCGTAGTTCGGCGCCGTCCGAGTCAACGATAAGCGCTCGCCGACCCTCGTTCGCTCGCCGTGACCGACGATCACCGCCACTGCAAGGTCTGCGGGAAGGTCTGCGACCCGGGCGAGGAGACCTGCAGCAAGGCGTGCCGGGCGAAGCGCCAGCAGTCGATCGAAACCCGTCGGACGCTCACCTACGTCATGTACGCGGTGATCGCGCTGCTCCTGATCCTGCTCGTCGTCCGCCTGTAGCGGAGGGACCGGTGCCGCGGTTCGGGCGGGTCGTGCTGGGCGGCACGTTCGACCGGCTCCATGTCGGTCACGAGGCGCTCCTCTCTACGGCCTTCCACGAGGGGCGGTCGGTCGCGATCGGAGTGACGACCGACGGCTATCTTGAGCGGCACCCGAAACCGGCGTCGGACCGGATCGCGCCGTATCGCCTCCGTCGCGCGGCGCTCGTCCGCTGGCTGGCGGCGCACTACCCCCGGTCGCGGTGGACGGTCGTGCCCCTCGAGGACACGTTCGGCCGGTCCGTCGAGGACGGCGTCGACGCGCTAATCCTCTCGGCCGACACGCGCGCGGGCGGGCGGGCGGTCAACGCGGAGCGCCGCCGGCGCGGGCGCCATGCGGTGCCGCTCGTCATGGTGCCTCTCGTGCTGGGGGACGACCTCGAGCCCGTGAGCTCGCGTCGCATCCGGGCCGGCGCCATCGATCGTCGGGGGCGTCGCGTGGGACCGATCCGGGTCGCCCTTGCGGTCGACTCGAGCGAGGACCGGGGTCCCTCCCTCCGGGGGATCCGCCGGGCGTTCCCTCGCGCTCGAATTGTGCCGCTCGCCGAGCGGGCGACGAGGCGAAGGACCCGGACCAAGTTCGATTCGGGCCCCGAGGTCACCATCGTCGTCCACGGTCGCGGCGACCGTCGAAGAACGGTGAGCGTCGCCGCTCGGTCGGCTCGGCTCGCCCCGACGCGGTGGGTCGGTCGATTCCCGAGAGACCTCGAGTCCCGGCTCGCGAGGCTCCTGCGCCGCTCGCGAGGGCCCAAGCCCTTTAAGGCGCACCGACGGTAGGCGCGTCGATGGAGACGTATCTTCGCGTCACGTTCGACAGCGAGGGCGCGAAACCGTCGGAGATCGCCGACCGGCTGCGGGCGGCCGGGTTCCAGCCGACGCAGGGGAACTACGACTTCGTCTACGACTGGCAGGGGCCGGCGAACCGCGAGCAGATCCTCGACCTATCGGACGAGGTCTCCCGCCGGTTGCGCGGCTACCGCGTGCGGATCGAGATCGAGACCGTCTGACGGTCGCGCGAGCCCGCCGTTCGGCGGAGAACGTTTTATCGAGTGCCGAGTTCGAGCGAGCGTCGTGCAGAAGTACCCCGTGCGGCCGAGCCACCGTCGGAATCTGGACGTCACGTCACTCTCGGTAATCGCCCGAGAGTGCTTCGACGACGCCGTTGCGGACGGGGGCACCGTGACCGCGAAGTGGGGCGCGATCGAGCGGCTCGCGGTGCGGGTCGACGGCCGCGAGCTCGCGGTCGACCTCGTGATGAACCCGAAGGTCCCGGAGGCGGTCGCGGCCGAGACGATCGCCCGGTACAACCGGTTCCTGGAAGCGGCGACCGGCTACGGGGCGAAGGAGCGGGCGCGCCGCCTCCGCAAATCGGCCACCGGGTCCTCCGCGGAGTGAAGGATGGCGACGGGCGCCGGTCCGCTGCCGTCCTCCGGTGGGTCGTCGAGCGAGCTCGACCGGCTCCGCGCGACGGTGAGCTCCTACTTTCCGGTCTACGAGACCCGGGTCGGCCCCCAGTCCGTCCTGTTCGCGATCCATCCCGAGCCGACGACCCTCGAGACGAAGTTCGACGCACTGCGCCAGGAGCTGTGGACCCAAAATTTCGTGCCGCTCCTGCGCCGTCAGGCGGGCGAGCAGTTCATCGAGGTCGTGCGCCGACCGAAGACCGGACCGTCCCGGATCTGGGTCAACCTGATCCTGCTCGCCGGCACGGTCGCGACGACGACGTTCGCGGGCTCGCTGATCTGGCTCACGTACGTCGGCAGCAACACGCTCAGCTGGTCGGACGTCGGCTGGGGCGGGCTCTACTTCGCGCTGCCGGTGATGACGATCCTCGGAATCCACGAGTCGGCGCACTACGTCCTCGCTCGCCACCATCACGTCGAGGCGTCGCTGCCGTACTTCATCCCCGTGCCCCCGCCGTTTCTCTTCGGCACGTTCGGGGCGTTCATCAGCATCCGCGAACCGTTCCCGGACAAGAAGGCGCTCTTCGACATCGGCGCCGCCGGTCCGATCGCGGGCTTCCTCGCCTCGATCCCGATCACGATCGCGGGGCTGTACCTGAGCCTGCACTCGCCGGTCGTCCCGCTGACGTACTGCGGTCCGTCGATCTTCGGCGTGAGCTACGGGAACCTACTGGTCGGGACGCCGCTGTTCTGGTACGCGCTCGCCGCGTTCTTCCCCCCGTCGCTCGTGAGCCTGTCCCCGCTCGCGCTCGCCGGCTGGGTCGGCATCCTCGTCACCGCGATCAACCTCTTGCCCGCCGGGCAGCTGGACGGAGGGCACGTCTTCCGGGCGCTGTTCGGCGACGGGTCGCGCTACCTCAGCTACGCCGTCGTCGTGCTGCTGCTCGGCATCGGGCTCTACTTCTACTCGGGCTGGATCATCTTCGCGATCCTCATCCTCGTGCTGGGGGCCCGCCATCCGCCGCCGCTGAACGACCAGACGCCGCTCGA
>JASHWZ010000147.1 GCA_030043865.1 Thermoplasmata archaeon
CCACGTGCCGGCGTGCGGCGCCCACTCCGCCGGCATGCGGTACCCCGCGGCCCGGGGCGAGCGACGGGGCGTCCGGGGCGCGGTCACGGGGGGTCGAGGAAGCGGTGAGTGATCGGACCGTACGCGTCGACGCGCCGGTCGCGCAGGAACGGCCAGTGACGTCGCACGTTCTCGACCTCGTTCGGGTCGACCTCGACGACGAGGAGTTCCTCCCGGTCGTGCGACGCCTTCGCGATCACGCGACCGAACGGGTCCGCGACGAACGAGCCGCCCCAGAACTCGATCCCGGGTCCTTCCGCGCGGTCCCCGCGGACGTCCCCGTGCTCGAGCCCGACGCGGTTCGGCACCGCCACGTAGAGCCCGTTCTCGATCGCGTGTGAGCGCTGAACGGTCTCCCAAGCGTCGTGCTGCGCCCGACCGAACTCGGCCTTCTCGGCCGGATGCCAGCCGATCGCCGTCGGGTAGAATAGTAGCTCCGCCCCGCCCAGCGCCTCCAGCCGGGCCGGCTCGGGGTACCACTGGTCCCAGCAGATCAGCACCCCCGCGCGGCCCCCGCGGAGCGGGAACGTCGGGAATCCGAGGTCACCCGGCGTGAAGTAGAATTTCTCGTAGTAGAGCGGGTCGTCCGGGATGTGCATCTTCCGGTACCTCCCAAGGAGGCTACCGTCCGGCCCGATCACCGCGGTGGTGTTGTGGTAGAGGCCGGCGGAGCGGCGCTCGAACAGCGGCACGAACACGGTCGTTCGGTGCTCGCGGGCGACCGCACCGAACCGCTCCGTCGTGGGCCCGGGGATCGGCTCGGCCTCATCGAACATCGCGTGGTCTTCCCGCTGGCAGAAGTACTGGGTGCGAAACAGCTCCGGGAGGCAGACCGCGGCCGCCCCGAGGCGGGCGGCCTCCGCCACCCGGCGCACGGCGACGTCCGTATTGGCGTCGGGGTCGGGACCGCACGCCATCTGCACGAGGGCGACCTTGAACGGTTCTCTTCGACTCATCGGTCGTGCGAGCGCGCGTTGTCGCAGAGCGTGGGGTCCCCCGCGCGGGCTCGTCCGCAATCCGGTGCGTCGCTAATGAGGTTTCTTCACCGGGCCGGAGCCTCGCCGTGCGCGCGCCCCGAACGCGAGAGCTACTTTCGTCGCTTCTTCTTCGCAGCGGCCTTTCGCCGCGGAGCGGCGCGGGCCGCGGGCGTCGGGGGCGGAGCCCGCGTCGACTCCCACAGGGCGATCAGGTTCCCTTCGGGGTCGGCACCGATGAAGCTGAGTCCCATGCCCGGGACCTCGGACCTCGGCACGACCTCCCGTCCCCCGGCCGCCTTGAACTCGGCGATCGCCGGGTCGATCCGTTCGACCAGGACGAAGTTGCGCGGGCCGTCGTTCGGGTCGGTCTTTCGGTACATCCCGCCCCCGACGCTCTGCCCTTGCGGGCCGGTCGAGATCATCCAGTACTCCATGCCGGGCATCGGAGCTTTCTCGAACTTCCACCCGAACACTCGTCCGTAGAACTGGCTCAATCGCTCGGCGTCGTTCGCAGGGATCTCGAAGTGCACGATCGTTCTGACGACCATCGGCCGGACCTCGGGCCCCGTACTCGTTTCGGGGCTATGAACCCGCTCGAGGGGCGCTGAAACGGCCCCCGGAGATTACGAAACTTCCGGGGCGCGGGCGAACGCGTCCACGTACGCTCGGAACGTCGGGTCGGACCGCGCCGAATCGAACATCGGCGAGTACATCAGCTCGAACACGGGGGTGAGTCCCCGGGTCCGGGCGACCTCGATCGACGCGTAGAACGCGTCCATGTCGCCGAGCGCGAACTCGACGAACGCGACGAGGAAGTTCTTCATCTCCCAGCCCTCGGCTCCCGACCGGAGCTGCTCGATCGCCGCTCGCGCCCCAGCGACGTCGCCGACGCGGGCGGCGTAGACCCCGCGGTACATCTGGCCCCACGGGCTCGTCGGGCGGATCCGCTCCATCTCGCGCAGCGTCTCCTTCGCCTTCTCGTACTGGCCGTGCGTGAGGTAGAACTCCGTCATGTGGGCGTTCGTCCGGAACGGGATGATCGATTTCGTTCGCTCCCAGTGGGCGAGCGCGTCCGCGTCCCGGCGGGCATAGAAGTACGCCCGCCCGAGGAACGCGATCACGTTGACGTCCAGCGGGTCGACCTGCTGGGCGGCCTCGAGCAGGCGGATGGTCTCGCCGATCCGGCGCTCCGTGGCGGCGAGCTGGGCGAGCCATCGGTACGGCTCCGCGAGGCTGGGGTTGAGCTCGATCGCGCGTCGCGCCTCCCGGTAGCAGTCCGGGACCCGCTCCTCGGCGAGGTGGATCGCGGCGAGCGCGCTGTGCGCCTCGGCGAGCCGCGCGTCCAACTCGAGCGCGGTCGCCAATTCGACCTCCGCCCGCCGGGTCATCGTGACGTAGTCGGCTGCGCCCTCGGTCGCGAGCCAGAGGAGCCCCTCGGCGAGCCGGGCGTGGGCCCGTGCGAACTTCGGGTCGAGCGCGACGGCGGCCTCGAGGCGCCGGACCGCCTCGCGCATCGTCTCCTCGGAGGTGCGTTCGCTGAGGAGCTTGCGACCGTGCAGGAACTGGGTGTACGCTTCGAGGTTGTCGGTCTCCCGGCCCCCCGCGGCGAACGTCGGCGGGGAGGGGGGGTGGTCGCCCCTCACGTGGGCCGTCAACGACGCGGCGATCTGCCCCGCGATGTCGTCCTGGATGGCGAAGATGTCGTCGAGCGAGCGGTCGTAGCGGTACGACCAGAGGCTCTCCTCGGACGCCGGGTCGACCAGTTGGACGGTGATCCGCACGCGGTTGCCGGCCTTGCGCACGCTGCCCTC
>JASHWZ010000018.1 GCA_030043865.1 Thermoplasmata archaeon
GAGCGCAGGCCCTCCGCCTGGGCCGCGCGGTAGTACGGGTCGCGACGCCGTTCGGCGACGAAGCGACGGGGCATCGCACCGGGTCCGAGCCCGCTCGCGTACAAGACGGGGCGCCCGGGTCCCGCGGCGGATGGGGCCGTCCGAATTTGAATCGGAGTCTCTTGCACCCCAAGCAAGAAGGATGGTCCAAGCTACCCCACGGCCCCACGCCGCCGGGCGAGCCCGCGGACGGGGGGCGCTTAGATAATGGTTTCCGGCGGGGCGCGCGTCGCCCCGCGCCCCGGCGCTAGTGGTGGAGGTACAGCCAGGCGCCGAGGCCGCCCACCGCGATGATCACGATGCTCGCGACCGCGACCCAGAAGAACACCCACAGCTCGTGGACCCCCTCCTCCGGCGTGGTGCCGGCGGGCGGCGTCGAGCTCCCCGGGCTCGTCGGGTACGGCGAACGGTACGGCTCGGCCGGTCCGGTCACGCGCGGTCCGGCCTCACGAGCCGGGAGCGCTTCTTAACGGCTCGGTTGGTGCGCGGGCGTCAGGCTGCGAACCACGGGAGCCGGGCGGCGGGGCCGGTCGGCTTGAGGACGAGCAGGTGGAGGTTCGCCCCCGGGTCGCCCGGGGCGTACGCGTCCCGCTGGGCGAGCTGATAGAGCACGTAGAGCGCGTCCTCGTCGGAGCGGACGCCGAGCGAGCGGTGGACGTCGATCCCGAACCGGTGGCGCAGGAGCCCGAGGATCTCCTCGAAGTCGATCTGACCCGCCTCGTCGGAGTCCTGGGCACGGCGGAAGAGGCCCACGACGATCCCGGTGGCGATCCGGAGCACCTCCTTCGGCTCGGCGACGCGCAGGTGGAAGTGGGCCGAGGCCGCCTCGGCCCGTTCGGCCGGTGGGACGACCAGCACGGCGACCTCGTTCTCGATCGCGGCGTCCGCGGTCCGGGAGAGCCGGGCCCACGTCGCTTCCGCCGCGACGTCGTTCGCGACGACGAAGATCGCTCGGTGGGGTGGCGGGGCGGCGCCGCGGACGTCCGCGACCCATCGGTCGACCCCGTCGTCGACCGTCCCCGACGTGCCGCCGTAGACGAAGACGGGGAACGTGCGGCGCGGGACCCCGGCCTCCTGCACCCAGAACGCGGGGGCGCCGTCGCGCGCCCGGAGGACGGGCGGCACCCGGGCGAACCCGAGCCGTTTCAGGACGGTCTCGGCGGAGCGCAGCCGGTCGGCGGCCCCTCCGACCCGGTCGGAGTCTGGCATCGGCCGAGTAAGGACGGGTTCCCGAGATAAGCTCGACGTGCGAGTGGCCCGAGGTAACTAGACTCCGGCGGGGAAACCGAACCGGAGCAGCGGGGCGTTCGCGAGAATCGCGACCACGACCGCGAGCAGGTACGGCCCCGAGTAGACGAACCCGCGCCGCGCGGCGCGACGCGACACGTCGTGCCAGAGCGGGGCGGTCACCCCGACGAACCCCGCCCCGAGGGCGAGGATCAGGACGAGGACCGGCCAGGCGAGCGCCCCCGTGAGGCCGATCAAGAGGGCGGCGGGGACGAGCAGCGCGGCGGAGATGACCACGACCTTCCCCGAGAACGCGACGTCGTCCATGCGGGGCAGCATCGGCAGGCCGGCCCGGGCGTAGTCGTCCTTGAGGAGCAGCGCGAGACTCCAGAAGTGCGGCGGCGTCCAGAGGAAGACCAGCACCGCGAAGGCGAGCACCGCGGGCGAGTAGTGGCCGACCGCGGCGGCGCCGCCCGCGAGCGCCGGAGCGCTCCCCGCGAACCCACCGATGACGATGTTCCAGCTCGACCGGCGCTTCAGCCAGGCGGTGTAAACCACCACGTAGGTGAGCCCGCCCAAGAAGATCGAGAACCCCGTGAGCGGGTTCAGCAGCCACGTGGCCGCGGCGATTCCGCCGCCCAGGAACGCGAGCCCGAGCGCTGCCACGAGACCGCTCGGCGCGATCCGGGCGTCGGGAAGCGGGCGCCGCGCGGTCCGCCGCATCCGGGCGTCGAGGTCACGGTCGAGGTAGTGGTTCAGCATCGCGGCGCCGGCGGACGCGGCCGCGCCGGTCACCAAGAGGATCGCGAGCCGGGGGAGGTCGATCGACTCGGGGGCGGCGAGGAGGAAGCCGCCGAGCGCGACCGTGCAGATGAGCGCCGTGATGCCGGGCTTCGAGAGCTGGACGAAGTCCCGGACGCTCGCGCGGCCCGAGGCGGGGACGGAGGGCGCGGCGGGGGTTTCGGCCGCGGCCATCGCTCCTCGCGCCGGCCGCCGCTCGGCGCCTACCCCTCCCACGACGTGGCGCCCGCGGTGGGTCGCTCGGACGGCCGCCGGCTCCCCGTGGACGACGGAGCCCGCTCCGGCCTCGCCCTCGACGCGGACGTCTCCGTCCGCTCCTCGTCGGCGGCCCGGCGGGCCCAGTCGATCCAGCGGCGCGGCATCTCACGCAGGTTCGCGAGCACGGCAAGCACGAGCAGCATGCCGAACAGCACGGTGGCGATCGCGAGGTGGAGCAGCACGACCCCGGCGAGCAGGCTCGTCTCGATCACGACGCCGCCGAGGAGCGCCTCGGCGACCACGAGCACGAGCGAACCGAGCGCGAGGCGCAGGAGGACCTTGCGCGAACGCTCGAAGGCGACGCCGAGGAGCGTGAGGGTGAGCAC
>JASHWZ010000148.1 GCA_030043865.1 Thermoplasmata archaeon
GCTCGCGTCGGCTCGGAGAAGATCACGCGCCAGGACGGCTACATGTACTTCCTCGACAAGAAGGGGTTCGTCTCGCGCGCGCGGATGAAGAACGCCTGATCGGGACACCCATTCGGGGACCTTCCTTCGGGAAGGTCCCCCACTTCCCTTTTTTTCCCGCGGATCGAGCGCGTTCGGCAAATACGAGGACCGCGTCCGACGCCCGATGCCGTGCCGCAACGACCCGGACGACCCCCGCAAGTGCGAACGGTGCGGCGCGTTCCTCTGGGTCGCCGAGGAAGGGCTCTACTGCGGGGACTGCGGCAGCCTGATGCCGTGCTCGATGCGCCTCCTTCCGCCGCCGGTGCCCTCCGCCACGTCGTCCCGGTAGCTCCCGGCGGCCCGATCGCGCGCCGAAACGGCGTCGAGGGCCCGGTTCGCGCGAGCGCGGCCGCGGTTTCCGCGGGCGTCGACCCAGAACCGCGCGGAAATCGGGAAACGACGCAAGAATTCTTCCGGAGGAACGGCTTCTAGGCTTCGAGCGACGCAGGTCGACGCGTCGCACGCGCGGTTCCGAGCGAGGCCACTTATACCACATCGCTCTCAGTGGCGTCCGGAGGTTCTCGACGGGTGTCCCGAGCGGCACCGGCTGCGTTCTCTGACCCCGCCGGTCGGCGGGAAACGGCCCCACTTCGGAGCCGTTTCGCCGACTGGTCGGCGGGGGCATAGGAACGCCCGGTGATCCCCTCTCGGAGCGACCACCCCGCTCGCGCCTTCCACCAAGGAGTGTGCCTCAATGGCCATCGCACGAAAACGCCCCGCTTCCGCGTCCGACGAGGCGGCCGCCCGGCCGCCCCCGCGCCTCGGAAGAGAACCGATTCCCGTCCCGCGCCTCGTCCCCCGCGGCAAGACCGCGTTCGACACCGTCCAGTGGCGCAGCCATGACGCGGTGATCAAGAACGCCGAAGGGACCGTCATCTTCGAGCAGAAGGGGATCCGGGCCCCGTCGACCTGGTCGGAGACGAGCGTCAACATCGCCGCGTCGAAGTACTTCCGGATCATCCAGGGCCGGCGCGAGAGCTCGGTCGACGGGATGATCCGCCGGGTCTGCCACTGGATCAGCCAGAAGGGGGTCGAGCTCGGCTACCTCGAGACCGCGGACGAGGCGACGACGCTCGAGGAGAGCCTCGCCTACCTCATGGTCCAGCAGATGGCCGCGTTCAACTCGCCGGTCTGGTTCAACGTCGGCGTCCGCGAGCCGCCGCAGTGCTCCGCCTGCTTCATCCAGTCGATCACCGACGACATGGACTCGATCCTCGCGCTCGCGACGAGCGAGGGCCGCCTGTTCAAGGGCGGCAGCGGGACGGGCTCGAACCTCTCCCCGCTCCGCGGCAGCCACGAGCGGCTCGCCGGTGGCGGGATCGCGAGCGGGCCGGTGTCGTTCATGCGCGCGTTCGACGCCCTCGCCGGCGTCATCAAGTCCGGGGGGACGACGCGCCGCGCCGCGAAGATGGTGATCCTCAACATGGACCACCCCGACATCCCCGACTTCATCGACTGCAAGGTCCGCGAGGAGGACAAGGCGCTCGCGCTGATCCGGGAGGGGTACTCCTCGAACTTCGACGGCACCGACCCCGACTCCGCCTACGCCTCGATCGCCTACCAGAACGCGAACCACTCGGTCCGGATCCCCGACGCGTTCATGGAGGCCGTGATCCGGGACGGCGAGTGGAAGACCGTCAACCGGACCGACCACGCCGTCGCCGGGACCTACCGGGCCCGCGAGCTCTGGCGCAAGCTCGCCTACGCCGCCTGGCGGTGCGGCGACCCCGGCGTCCAGTTCGACGACATCACCAACGACTGGCACACGAGCCCGAACTCCGGGCGCATCAACGCGTCGAACCCGTGCAGCGAGTACCTGTTCCTCGACGACACGGCGTGCAACCTCGCGTCGATCAACCTGATGAAGTTCCTCGACCCGAAGGGCGCCTTCGACGTCGAGCTGTACCGGCAGGCGGTCCGCACGCTGATCCTCGCGATGGAGATCATCGTGGACGCGTCGAGCTACCCGACGCCCTCGATCGCGCAGAACTCGCACGACTTCCGGCCGCTCGGGCTCGGCTACGCGAACTTGGGCTCGCTCTTGATGCACTACGGCCTCGCCTACGACTCGGACGCGGGCCGCACGCTCGCCGGCGC
This sequence comes from Thermoplasmata archaeon, assembly GCA_030043865.1. Classification (GTDB taxonomy): domain Archaea; phylum Thermoplasmatota; class Thermoplasmata; order Lutacidiplasmatales; family UBA184; genus Lutacidiplasma. The sequence goes on from JASHWZ010000148.1 coordinate 2,179, forward strand.
CGTCTCCGCCTTCCTCTCGGCGGAGGGGTACCACATGTCGAGCGAGATCGCGAAGCGGATGGGCCCGTTCGCCGGCTTCGAGAAGAACCGCGCCCCGATGCTCCGCGTCATGGGCAAGCACGCGAAGGCGGCCGAGGGGATCCCGATCAACGACCCGCGGCTCACCGCGTTCGTCCAGGCGGCCGTCGACCGCTGGCACGACACGGCGAAGGCGGGCGAGCTGTGGGGGTACCGCAACGCCCAGATCTCGGTGATCGCCCCCACGGGGACGATCGGCCTCCTCATGGGATGCGACACGCTCGGGCTCGAGCCCGAGCTCTCGCTCGTCAAGGTGAAGAACCTGGTCGGCGGCGGCGTCCTCCGGATGACGAACCGGACCGTCCCCGATGGGCTCTC
>JASHWZ010000019.1 GCA_030043865.1 Thermoplasmata archaeon
ACGAACCACGGGACGTTCTCGTTCTCGATCGACCCGGCGCCGGTCTCCAATTGTTCGAGCGCCCAATCGTCCACCCAACTGTGCACCACGTTCACCGGACCGTACGTCGCGGTCGGGGTGGCGCCGACGACGGTGCCGGCTGGTGACTTCAGCGTCACCGCCCAGAACGGCACGTCGTTCGCGGTGTCGGTCGACGCGTACCTCGCGTCCGTTCGGCTCACCCCCGGGCCGGTGGCGACGTTCAGCAACGGCGCGGTCGACACCCTGAGCGCCACGGCGCTCACGGGGGCGGGCAACCGCACCCCGATGGCGACCACGTACGCGTGGGAGGTATCGGGCAGCGGCTGGGCGTTCGTGGGCCCCGCCTCCGGCGCCACCGTCGAGGTGACGGCCGCCCCGGGCGCGGCGATCGGGAACGTCAGCGTGATCGCCCGCGCGAGCGTGGGCGGCACGGCGGTCCGCGCGTCCACGAGCGAGGAACTCGTCGCCGTTCCGACCACGATCTCCTCGGCCGAGCTCAACCGGACGGCACTGGACGCGGGCCAATCGGTGGCGGCCCAGGTTGTCGGCGGTGCGGCCGGGAATTACTCCTACGTCGCGTCGTTCGCCCCCGGCCTCGACGCCCCCGCCGTCACCGTGCCGTGCTCGACGACCGCGGCCTCCGCCGGGACCGTCACGCTCGCCTGCGCGGCCACGCTCGGGTTCCCCACGACCGGCGTCGCGCAGCCGACGGTGACCGTCTCGAACGGCGCCTCGGCCGCGACGTGGACGTTCCCGGACGTCGTCGTCAACCCGGGCCCGACGCTCGCCCTCGACCCGGTGGCCCCGGTCGGCTACGCTACCCTCGCGCTGCCGATCACCGTGACGGCGTCTCCGGGGACCGGAACGGGCCCGTTCGGAGAGGCCTGCCTCGCCACCGGCGCCGGCACGACCACGTGCGACGCCTCGGCCGGACCCTCGTGGACGTTCGACCCCACGTACCCGCGACCCGGTAACTACTCCGCGACCGCCTGGGCGATCGACGCGGTCGGCGTGAACCGTTCGGTCTCCACGACGGTCCGCATCGTCGCCCCGTTCTCCGCGACGCTCGCCGCGCCCCTGGAGAACGCGAGCGCCGGCGCGCCGGTGGCCCTCACCGCGATCCTCGGGGGCGGCGACCTTCCCGCCCGCCTCTGGTGGAACGTGAGCGGCGAGGCGACCTCCCTCGCGACGGGATGGGCGATGGCCGACGGGCCGGTGCACGCGTCGTTCGTGCCGGCGTCCCCCGGGTTCGTCACGGTCTCGTTGGCCGCGGTGGACGCGCTGGGGACGCTCGCGACGGCGCAAACGTCGATCGCGGTGTCCCTCGGCGCGGCGACCCAAGTGGCCACGGTCGGACTCCCTCCGTCGTCGTCCGTCCGCGCGGGGACGGCGTTCGGGCTCGCGTGGCAGGCGCTCGACGTCGGGGGCAGCGTCGTGCGCGACTTTGCGTCCGCGGCCGAGGTCGAGCTCACGGTCGCGGGCACGAACCGGACGGCCGCCGGCGCCGTGAACGCGTCGGGCGTCGGCCCCCTCTCGAGCTCGCTGCCCGGATGGTTCGAAGTGCCCGCGTCCGCCTGGATCGGAGGCGCGCTGAACGTCAGCGTCTCGTGCGACGTCGCCGGACCGATCGCGGTGACGCTCTCGGTCGCGACGCCGCTCGCGGGCGGCACCGGTGCGGTCCAAGTGACCGTGCTGCCGGACATCCAGCAACTGGTGCTCGCCGACCCGGTCCGGGCCGCGACGACCGACCGGTCCTCCGCGACCCTCTACCAGGTGACCGACCGGTACGGGAACGCCGCGCCGGGCGGCTGGCTCGTCGTGACGGCTGCCTGGACGGGCGGCACGACCCAGGGGATCGCGCCGGTCCTCGCGGAGGCGGACGGGGCGACCGAGGTCTGGGTGAACTACACGATCCCGGGGACATCCTCGGGGACCGTCGTCGTCACCGACCCCGCCGGGGCGGCCGTGCTTCCGACGATCACCGTGCCGGGCCTCGCGAGCTCGCTCGCGGGTCTCGCGCTCGTGCCGATCGCCGCGGCCGTCGGGGTCGGAGGCACCACCGGGGCGGTCGCGCTCACCCGGCGCCCGCGGCGCGGGACGGCCCCCGCTCCGGTCGCGGAGGCGACGTGCGAGCCGGAGGACGCGGAGCTCCGCCGCCTGGCCGAGGGTCGCGCGACCGTCGTCGAGCTGGTCGGCCGTGTCGGTCCGATCGACGCGGAGGGCCTCGCGACGCTCTGGACGCCGCCGCCCGCGCCCCCGGAGCTCGCGGACTGGGTGGCGTCGCTCGTCGCCGACGGGACGCTCGCCGTCGCGGCCGGCGACGACGGGCACGAGCAGTACTCCCTCGCGCCCCCGCCGCCCGAGCCGCCGGCGGTCACCGTCGACTCCGACGCGCTCGACCGGGCCGAGCGGCGCCGCGCCGCGCTCGAGGCCGAGTGGGCCGAGGGGGATTCGGCGGGCGACCCCTAGGACGGGTCGCGGCCGACGAGGTCGTAGTACCGGTACGCCGCCTCACCGGCGGCGAAGCAGTAGCGCAGCGTCGTGAAGCCGGACTTGAGCTCGGCGGCCGCCGCCGCGACCTCCGCCGGGGAGCGGCCCCGGTGCAGGAGGTCGTCGAACAGCTCGGCGATCCGGCCCATCTCGGCTTCGCGCATCCCGACCCGGGTCACCTCGGGCGTGCCGAGGCGCACCCCGCCCGGATGCTTCGGGCTCCGGTCGCCGGGGAGGAGGTTCTTGTTCGAGATGATCCCCGCGTCGGCGAGGCGCTTCGCGACCGGCTCGCCGCCGCCCTCCTTCTCGACCCGGACCGCGATCGTGTGCGAGCGGGTGAAGCCGAGCTCGGGCGCGAGGACGTCGAACCCCTTGTCGTGCAGCGCCTGGGCGAGGGCGCGCGCGTTCGCGACCGTCTGGTGCGCGTAGTCGTGGCCGAACTCGACCTGCTCGGCGAGGCTGACCGCGAGGGCCGCCATCGCGTTCAGGTGGTGATTGCTCGTCACCCCGGGGAAGGCGCCGGACTGGAGGCGCTTCACGGTCTCGGGGTCACCGCCGTCGCCGAGCAGGATCCCGTGCTGCGGCCCGGGGTGCGTCTTGTGGGTCGAGGCGCTCATCACGACGCATCCCTCGCGGAGCGGGTCCTGGAACTCCCCGCCCGCGATCAGCCCGAGGACGTGGGCGGCGTCGAACCACGCCTTCGCCCCGATCTCCTCGAGCGTCGGGCGGAGCTCGTCGATGGGGAGCGGAAAGAGGAACAACGAGAGCCCGAACAGGCAGAGCTTCGGGCGGACCGCTTTCAGGATCTCGCGCGTGCGCGCGACGTCGATCGTCATCCGCGCCGGGTCCCAGGCGTAGTAGACCGGCTTCACGCCGCGCAGGCCGAAGGCGCCGAACGCCGCGCTCGAGATGTGCGCGCCGTCCGCGAGTCGGCTCGTGCCGACGAGGTCGCCCGGTTCCGCGAGCGCCTTCAAGACCGCGAGGTTGGCGACCGTCCCCGACGTCGGGCGGACGTCCGCGAACGAGCAGCGGAAGACCCTCCGGGCGAGCGCGAGGCAGAGGGTCTCGACCTCGTCGACCTGCTCGTTCCCCTCGTAGTACCGCTCCCCCGGGAGGCCCTCCGCGTACCGGGAGTGGAAATCGCTGATCAGGAGCTCCTTCGCGTACGGGGAGAGGAGGTTCTCGCTCGCGATCAGCGGGATCGCCCGCTCGAAGCGGGCCGAGTGGGCCCGGACGAGCTCGCGGACCCGGCCCACGGTCTGGGCCATCTCGCCGGGCGCGGCGCCGACCCCCGCCGGAGGCTCCCCCACCCCCCGGTTTCCACTGGAACTTTCCGCGCCCACCGCGACCCTCGGGCGAGGGGATCCCCCGCCGGCCGCCGCACGTCCGTGACCCCATATAGGGAGGCGGGACGTGGGCGGGCGCGATGGCGGAGCGAGCGGGAGCGTCCCCACCGTCCGGACCGTGGCGGGTCCACCGACGGTTCTACGTACCGTACCACGACCTGGACGTGCTGAACCACCTGAACCACGCCGCGTACTTCCCCTACATGGAGACGCTCCGTTGCGACTACTACCTCCCGCTCCTGGGACCGCTCGACCCGAGCCGCCTCGACATCATCATCGCCGAGGCCGCCTGCCGCTACCTCGCTCCCGTCGGCTACGGAGGCGAGCTGGTCGGCGAGGTCGCGCCCGCACGCCCGCTCGGCACGACGAGCTTCACCCTCCTCTATCGGTTCACGATCGCCGGCACGACGACGGTCGCCGCCCGGGGGCGGACGGTCGTCGTCTGCTACGACTACGCCGCGGGGGCGAAGAAGCCGATCCCCGCGGACCGCCGGGCCGTGATGGAGCGGGACGCGGTCGACCCCGCGAGCGAGGGCTGGTAGCGGGCGTCTCCAGTGGAAACGGGGGGGTGGGGGCCTAGTAGCCCGGGTGGACGGTGTGGCTCTTCATCGCGGGCGGCGGCCAGACGACCGGCTCGACGAAGCCGGGCTCGTCGGTGACGGTCTCGATCCGGTAGAAGACGCCCGTGCCCTTCAGCGCGGCGTGGACCTTCGCGAGCTTCGTGCGGAACTCCTCGACCGTGTGCCACTCGAAGGCGATGTCGTGGGGCCCGATGATGAACTCCATCCCCGCGGTGGCGCGCAGGCGGTCCGAGACGTCGAGCGGTGAGACGTGGTCCGACGCGAAGTAGAGGTCGACGTAGCTGTGCATGGGGCGATTAGTATGCAAGAACGCTCGGACCGCCTACTTAATAATCACCGCGCCGCACGCGCCGCCCCGAAAGACCTCGGAACGGCCGCGCTCGGGCGGGACGTGCTAGGCCGGCAGGATTGCCGCTCGGACGAACGACGTGGAGACCCCGCGGACCCCTCAGCCCCGTAGCCCCGCCAGCGTCGACGGGTCACGGTAAGGCTGCTCCCGTCAGGACCTGACCCGGTGCCCGTGATGGATAACCGCTAGGGCGCTCCTCCGAGCGCCCGTCGCGATGCCCGCGGCCCAGCGGAACGGAGCGTCGACGAGGTCACGCGAGACACGCTGCTCGTCCGAACGTCGTTCCTGCCTGTCACCCCCGCTGAGGACGGTTTCGGTGTGTAAGGGGACGCCCAACCCCCCGGTCCAGCCTAGCGGAGGAGCGAGCGAGGCGGGGCTACTTATCGGTTGGGCCCGCCGCCCGGGGCGAGGGATCAGGTGCCGACGGTCGAGTAGGCGACGAACAGGAAGACGAGGACGAGCGCCGCGGCGCCCGCGAGGAGGAAGACGAGCTGTTCGCGGAGCTCGGAGGAGTCCATCGGCGCCTCCGGGGACGGGGGCGGGATTTTTGTGGGTTCCGTACGGGTTCGGCGGCCCCGGCTAGCGGATGTGGTCGAGGCTGAACGAGCCGAGGTTCAGCGAGCGCTTCGTGAACGTGTAGCCGATCCAGGCGCGGGATTGGGTCTCGCCGATCCCCTTCACGGACAGGAACGTCTTCAGCTGCTCGATCTTGAGGTTGATCGAACCGTCGACCATGTGCTCGAGCGTCTCCAAGTCCGCGTCCGAGTGCATCCCCCGGTCGAGGACGTAGTAGGCGACCGCCTGGTCGATCTTCCGCCGCCCGATGAGCGGCTGGAGGAACCGGAACGTCGCGCTGGTGTCGAGGTAGGCGGTGAGCGTGGAGACCGACTCGAAGACCATGCGGTACGTCGGGAACCGTGTCTTCAGCTCCTCCGAGATCGAGTTGACCGTCTGGGCGAGCTGGTCGAGGACCCCCTTGTCGGTCGAGGAGAGCAGGCGGACCCCCGGGGTCGAGCCCGAGGAGCCGACGCTGCGGGAGTAGAGGTCGACGAACCGGATCATCCCGGCCTTCTCGGCCTCCTCGTACTTCGGGTAGAGGCCGGCGAGGTCCTCCCGGACCTGGCCCCAGGTCTTGTCGGTGACGATCCAGATCGACGGGATGCCGAGCTTCAGGCCCTCCACGGAGAACAGGCGCGCGAGGACGTCCTTCCCCGTGTGGGCGGGACCGTTCACGAGCAGCTGGGCCGCGACCGGGTAGCCGCCGTTCAGCAGGTCGTCCAGGCGGCGGATGCCGCTCTTGACCTTCGTCTCGGCCGCCTCGCGGGCCGCGGCCTCGCGGCCGGCCTCGCCGGCCGACTCGACCGCCTTCCCGGCGAGCTTCTCCACCTCGGCCGTCCGCTCGCGCAGCGCCTCCTCGCGCGACCGGAGGTCCTCCTCCCGGGCCGCGAGCGACGCGCGGAGCTCTTGGAGCGCCGCCCCGTCGTCGGCCGCGCCGGGCCCCGCGGAGTCGGTCTCGTCGTGCCGGAGCCCCTCGAGCCGTCGGGCCTCCCCGTCGAGCGCGCTCTTGCGCGACTGGAGCTGCTGGTCGTACGACGCGAGCTCCCGCTCCTTGAACTCGATCGGGGCGCGCCGGCGGTCGAGCTCCTCCGAGCGGATCCGGATCTCCTCGAACCGCTGGCGGAGCTCGTTCTCCCGCGTCACGAGGTCTTTCTCGCGCTGGTCGATCACCTGCAGCCGGAGGTCGAGGTCGGTGGCGGCCGGTCCGCCGCCCGGGGCGAGGTACGCCCCGCGCTCCTTCGTGCGCTCGAGTTCGCTCTGGAGGTTCCGCACCTCGCTCTCGAGCTGGACGCCGCGCCGCCGGAGCTCCGTCTCGCGCTCGATGTAGGCGTGCTCGCGCTCGGAGAACTCCGCGCGCAGCCCTTGCTCGAGGTCGCGGGTCGCCTTCTCGACGGCGTTGGCGGTGTACTGGACGTTCGTCTTCGAGGGCGGCGCGTCGGGGGTCGCCGAGGGCGCCGGGCGCGCCCCCGCGCCCTCGAGCGCGAGGAGCCGGAGCTTCAGCTCCGCGATCTCGTCGTCCTTCGTGCGGACCGCGATCTCCTTCTCCTTCGCCTCGTGCGATCGGACGTACTTGATCACGGCGATCGAGCCGCGCTTGACGTGCTCGACCTCCTCCTCCAGCTGCCGGCGCTTCGTGCGCTCGTCGAAGAGCTGCCGGTGGAGTTCCTGGCTCTCCTGGATCAGGGTCGCCGGGTCGAACTGGTCGCTCTTCACCCGGTCGAGGAGTCCCATCAGCCAGCGGACGACCGTCTCCTCCCGCTCCCCGGCGGGGCTCACGGCCTCGTCGCCCGCGGCGGGGCGGGCGCTGCCCGGAGCGCCGGGCGCCCCGGTCGGGAGCACGACCGGCGCGGCGGTGGGTCCGGTCGGCTGGGCCGACTGGATCCACTCCTCCATCGCCCCGTCGTCGCCCTCGACCCACTTGCGGAGCGTGTCGGTCGAGTCCTTGGTCGGGGTCGCGACGCGCGGCCGCCGGGGCCGCTCGGTGCGTCGGACCGTGCCGACCCAGCGCTGGACGATCCGGTCGTTCTCGACCGTCCGGTCCGCGGTCGTCGGCGTCGGCTTCGCGCGGATCCGCTCCACGTCGACCGTCGACACGCCGAGCAGCTCGAGCGCGGTCTCGGACAGCTCGCGGACCGCCTGGACGGACGTGTAGCCCGCCTGGATCAACGTCTCGGCGGTGTCGGCCCCGACGCCGAGCGATCGCGCGAGCTCCGCGGCTTCCGGGCTCCGGGACACGGAGCTGGGTGAGGAGACTCCTTCGGCCGTGCCGTCCGCCATGGGGGGTTCGGGGGTCGTACTAGCGCACCTGAGGGTCTTAATGTAATGCTCCCCGCGGACGCGCTCCGCCGGCGGGGAGCGGGCCGACCGACCATGCCATAAACCGGGCGCCGTCTCCCCGGGCGATGGACGTCGAGGAGCGCGTCGCCCGTGTCGTCCGCCACACCTCCGAGGTCCTCACGCCCGAGGAGGTCCGCGCGCTGTTCGAGCGGTCGGAGCGCCCGCGCGCGTACATCGGCTTCGAACCGTCCGGCGTCCTCACGATCGCCCACCTGATCACCGCCCGGAAGGTGATCGACCTCGCCGAGGCCGGCTGCGATGTCACCGTGTTCCTGGCCGACTGGCACGCCTGGATCAACGACAAGCTCGGCGGGGACCTCGAGCGGATCGCCGCCTCGGGGCGGTACATGCAGGCCGGGTTCACCGCGCTCGGCGCGGGCCCGGACCGGGTCCGGTACCGCTGGGCCCACGACCTGACCGCCCGCGCGGACTACTGGGCGCGCGTCGTCCGGGTCGCGCGGGCGACGACGGTCGCCCGCACGCGGCGCGCGATGTCGATCATGGGCCGCGGCGAGGAGGAGGCGAACGTCGATACCGCGAAGCTGTTCTACCCGTCGATGCAGGCCGCCGACATCTTCGAGCTCCCGGTCGACCTCGCGTACGGGGGCATGGACCAGCGCCGGGCCCACGTCCTCGCGCGCGAGGTCGCGCATCACTACGGCTGGCCGGTGCCCGCGGCGGTCCACACCCCCCTTCTCTCGTCGCTGAAGGGCGGCGGCCGGATGGACCCGACCGAGGGGACGACGGAGCGCAAGATGTCGAAGTCCGACCCGACGAGCGGGATCCCGATCCCGGCGTCGACCGAGGAGATCGCCGCGCGGGTCGGCGCCGCGTTCTGCCCGGCGAAGGAGGTCGACGGCAATCCCGTCGTCGAGGCGGTGCGGTACATCGTCTTCCCGTGGGAGGGCCGTTTCGTCGTCGAGCGGTCGGACAAGCACGGCGGTCCGGTGGCGTTCGAGGAGGAGCGAACGTTCCTCGACGCCTGGCGGAACGGGACGCTCCACCCGCAGGACGTGAAGAGCGCGGTCGCCGCCGCGCTCGACCGGCGGGTCGCGCCGGCGCGCGACTACTTCCGCGACCACCCGGACGTCGGGCCGGCGTCCCTCGCCCCCGCGGGCGGGACGCAGACGATTTGAGCGCCCGGCCGCCTCCCGGGCGCGGAGGCGCGCGATGGCCGGCGAGCCCGAAGTGTTCGGAGCGAAGGGCTCGGTCGGCGTCGTGGTCGTGCACGAGATCTTCGGGCGCGACGACTACGTCCGTTCGGTCGGCCGCGACCTCGCCGCCGCCGGCTTCCCCGCGGCGGTGGTCGACCTCTACCACGGGGCGTACGCCGCGACGCTCGAGGAGGCGATGGCGCTCCGCGAGAAGCTCTCCGACGACGGCGTGCTCGAGGCGCTGGAAGCGGGCCGGGACGCGGTCGCCCGGAAGCTGATCCCGCACGCGCGGGTCGGCACGCTCGGCTTCTGCATGGGCGGCGGGTACGCGCTGTTCGGCGCATGCCGTCGGCGGTTCGACTTCGCGGTCGACTACTACGGGCGGATCGAGCGGGCGGACGACCTGGACGGTCTCGGCGGGCCGGTGCTCCTCCTGCTCGGCGCGGAGGACGAGCGCGTGACGCCCTGGGCGTTCTCCGAGCTCCTGCCGTCGGCAGTCCGCTTGAAGAAGCGGTTCACGGTCGAGCTGTACCCCGGCGCGAAGCACGGGTTCCACCGGCCGGGCCGGAACCTCCACCACCCGCTCGCCGCGGCGGACGCGTGGAAGCGGACGCTCGCCTTTCTCGAGCAGCAGCGACCCGGACGACCCGCACCGCGTTGACCCGTCATTCCATCGGCATCGGACGCTCCGGCGGGCGGTAGCGGCGCGGGGGCTCCCACAGCTCGAGCCGGTTCCCCTCGGGGTCGTCGGCCCACCCGAACTTGCCCGCGAAGCCCCACTCGATCGTCGGAGAGACGTTCACGCCCTCCCGCCGGAGCGCGGGCAGCAGCGCCTCTAAGTCGCGGACGCGGTAGTTCACCATCGCGCTCGCGCGCCGCGGCCCCCAACCGCGGTCGTCGTCCGCGAGCGCCGCCCAGACCGTGTGGCCGACCCGATGGCCCGCGCGCGGGCTCCGCCAGGTGAGGGTCGCGACCTGGCCCTCGACCGCGACCCCGAGCCGGTCGCGGTACCATCGAGCGAGCCGCGCGGGATCCCGGGAGCGCAGAAAGACGCCGCCGATGCCGGTCGCGCGGGCCCGCTCGCCCCGGGGCGCGGAGACGCGCGCGGGCGCTCGTCCGAGCCGGCGCCGGGCCCGGGAGCGGTTCGACGGTCGTTCGGCCGCGGGGAGGAACGTGAACAGGCGGACGCCCGGTCGGTACCGACGGGGGGCCGTCGCGAGACGGGCGGTCCCGACCGACATCGTCGTGCCCGTGACGAGCGTGAACGAACGCTCGGAGAAGCCGCTCGCCCGGAACCACCGGCGGATCGCGGGCGTGAGGTCCGGCGGGAACCGCCCCCGGGTCCAGACGACGGTGGCCCGCGCGGCGCACAGCTCGGGGAGGTGGCGGACGGTCGACCGGACGTCCCCGTCCGTGACGTTCCCGAAGACCCCGCACACGAGCACGAGGTCGGCAGGGACCGCGCCCTCGAGCACGCGGGTGTCCGAGGCGTCGTCCGTCACGAACTCCACGCCGGGGAGGCGGAGCGCCGCGGCCCGCCGCCGTCCCCTCGCCGCGAGTTCGGGGGAGCGCTCGACGAGCCGGGCCCGGACGTCGCGGGCCCGCGGGTGATGTGCGAGGACCCCGAGGAGGTCCCGGCCGTCCCCCGCGCAGAGACTCACCGCACGGATCGGACCGGGTCGCGCAACGTCGAGCGCCTCGCGGATCCGCTGCTGCACCACCTCGAGCCGGCGGAGAAGGTCCCCGCCGCGGTCGTACCGACGGTGCCAGGCGACCCACTCGTCCGTCATCGGCGTCGCGCGTCCCGAGGAACTCTGACACCGTTAAATAGCACGGGCCGTAAGCGGGCCTCACCCGTGAGCCGAGGACCCCCCGCGAGGGGGTTCCGCTGACGCGAGGCACCAATGGCGCGACCGATCTACGTGCGGTTCGAGACCCCGAGCGACATCGCCGACAAGGCCCTCCAGCTCGTCCAGGTGGCGAGCGAGACCGGCAAGGTCCGGGTCGGCACGAACGAAGTGACGAAGTCGAGCGAGCGCGCGGAAGCGAAGCTCGTCGTGATGGCCGAAGACGTCGACCCGGTCGAGATCCTCGTGCACATCCCGATGCTCTGCGAAGAGAAGCGGATCCCGTACGTCTACGTCCCGAAGAAGCAGCGGCTCGGCCAGTCGGCCGGGCTGACGAAGTCCGCGGCGAGCGTCGCGGTCGTCGAGGCGGGGGACGCGAAGGGGCTCCTCGAGGAGCTCGCGTCGACCTTCCCGACCCTGAAGAAGTAGGGCGCGCGGCGGGGCGGAGCCGAGCATGCCGGAGGAGAAGGGGTCGCCGGCCGAGGTCGTCGAGCTCGTCGGCCGGACCGGCATGGCGGGCGAGGCGACCCAGGTGAAGGTCCGCGTCCTCGCCGGCCGCGACCGCGGCAAGATCATCACGCGCAACGTCGCGGGGCCGATCCGGCTCGGGGACGTCCTGATCCTGCGCGAGACCGCGCGCGAGGCCCGCAAGCTCTCGGTGCGGTAGGGGCGGTCGATGGTCGTCAAGCGCCAGTGCTCGTTCTGCGCGGCCGAGATCGAGCCCGGGACCGGCTCGATGTTCGTCAAGCGCGACGGCACGGTGTTCCACTTCTGCTCGGGCTCCTGCCGCAAGCAGCAGCTCCACCTCGGACGCGTGGGGCACCGGTTCAAGTGGACGCGGGCCCACGCGCTCAAGAAGGCCGCCGATCGATCCAGCGCGGCTGCGCGCGGCCCGGCCGGCGCACCGCCGCATCGCGTCCGAGGCCGACCGTCGGCACCGGTCGCGGTCCGTCCGTCGGCCCCGGCGACCGCTCCCGCGTCGGCCAAAGCGCCGTCGGAGGCGCCCGCCGCCACCGAAGCCGCTCCGGCCGCCCCGCCGAAGAAGCCGCGCGCCAAGCCCGCCAAGCCGGCGAAACCGGCGAAATCGACGAAGGCGAAGGAGCCTCCCGCTTCGGACGCCTGAGCCGCATCGCGCAGCTTCCGCTCCACGGCAATCGGTAAACCCGTCTCGTTCCCGTCGGGCCCGGCATGGCCCCGCCGGACGACGTCGTCTCCGCGACCGACCTCGCGGAGTACGCCTACTGCCCCCGGGCGCACTACTACCGGGAGCATCCCCCGGCGGGTGGACCGGGGCGCCGCGCTCAGCGTCGCGCCGACGCCGGCCGCCGCTACCACGCCCGCGAGCTCGGGGGCGAGCGACGGCGGGCCGAGCACGGAGCCGCGTACTGGGGCGCCCTATTGCTCGGCGCGGCGCTCTTCCTCGGAGCGGTCGTATGGGTCTTCCATCGCTGAGCGTCCTCGTCGCGCTCGCCCTCGCGCTGGTCGGCGCCGGCATCGCGGTCGGCGCGGCGTACGGTCTCGCGGCGCGCCGTCGGGAGCGCGCGGAGGGCGAGCTCGTGGCGATCGACGCCGGGGAGGCCGTCACGCTCCGGTCCGACCGCTACCGGCTCTCGGGTCGGCCGGACGTCCTGCGCCGTCTCCCGGACGGCCGCGTCGTCCCGGTCGAGCTGAAGAGCCGGCCCGCGCCCCCGCACGGGCCGCCCGACTCCCACCGGATCCAGGTCGCCGCCTACTGCCTGCTCGTGGAGGAGACGACCGGGCGTTCGCCCCCCTACGGTCTCCTCCGGTATGGCGACGGAGCGGAGTACCGCGTCCCGTGGGACCCCGACGCGCGGAACGAGCTTCTCGGGATTCGGGCGGCGCTCGACCGGCCGTACGATGGTCGGGCCACGCCGTCGCGCGCCAAGTGCGCTCGGTGCGCCTGGCGCCGGGTCTGCGACGCTCGCGCGCCCGGCACGTGAATCCTACCGGCGGTAGCTCCAGTACACCTCGGTCTCGTACGGGAGCGTGATCGCCCGCCCCGGTCGTGCGCGGGCGTCGGCCGTGATCACGGCCCGCACCTCGCTGGCGACCGCGCGCCGTCGCGCGGGCGGGAGGTTCGCGATCACGCTGACGGAGAGCGTCCGCTCGACGAACGTCTCCACGGACCCTCGCTGCGCGTGGCGGAACCGGCGCTCGTGGAGCGGGCCGAACCACGGGTTCGGCCGGGAGAACGCGGGTCGCCATCGCGCCTCGCGCGACTTGGGACTCATCCACCGGTACCGCGCGACGATCCGCGAGATCTGACGGGACCAGCCGACCCGGTCGTCCCGGGTGTTCCAGACCATCGCGAGCCCGCCGCCCGGCCGCAGAACCCGGGCGATCTCGCGCATCGCGCGCCGGGGTCGGAACCAGTGGAACGACTGGGCGCAGACGACCGCGTCCGCGAAGCCGTCCGGGAGCGGGATCTTCTCGGCGGTCCCGTCGACGATCGGCACGTCCGGCACGACGGTGGCGAAGACGCGCCGCATCCCCGCGGTCGGCTCGACCGCGATCCGGGTGGCGCCGAGCGGGCGGAGCGCCCGGGTGAACTTCCCCGTCCCGCAGCCGAGGTCAACGACGATCGTCCCGGGACCGAGGTGCAGCACCCGACCCAGGTGGTGGACCGCAGTGGCCGGATAGTCCGGACGCCCCCGCTCGTACGTGGCGGCCGAGCGGTCGAAGCCGCGGACGTCCGGGTGGATGCGGGGCAGCGAGCGGGTCACGAGCTCCCGCGGACGGGAACCGCCGCGGACTATACGTCCCTCGGCGCCGCGAAACCCTTACGTGCCGCACGGGCTCCGCCGACCGATGGCCGAAGGGAACCTCGAGCGCACCCTCGTGGTCGTGAAGCCGGACGGCGTGAAGCGCGGCCTCGTCGGCGAGATCCTGACCCGGCTCGAGCGCAAGGGCCTGAAGATCCTCGCGATGAAGACGCTCGCGGTCGCGCCGGAGCTCGCGCAGCGGCACTACGCCGAGCACCAAGGCAAGCCGTTCTACCCGTCGCTCATCCAGCACATCACCTCGGGACCCGTGGTCGCGGTCGCGTTCGAGGGGCGCTCCGCGATCGCGGTCGTCCGCAAGCTGACCGGTGCGACCAATCCTCAGACCGCCGACCCCGGTACCGTCCGCGGCGACCTCGCGCTCGGGATCACGACCAACCTCGTCCACGCCTCCGACTCACTGGAGTCGGCCGAGCGGGAGCTCGCGCTCTACTTCACGCCCGAAGAGTACATCGGCTACTCTCGGGCGGGCGAGGAGCTGTTCTAGGGCGATGGGCCCCGCGCTCACCGCCGCCGCCCGCGCGCTCGCGGCGGGGAAGCTCGTCGTGTACCCGACCGACACGCTCTACGGGCTCGGGGCCCGCGCCGCGGACCCGGTGGCGGTCGAGCGGCTCCTCGATGCGAAGGCGCGACCCGCGGGCATGCCGGTCTCGGTGATGGTCGGGTCGATCGGCGAGGTCGAGGCGCTCGCGGAGCTCGCGCCCGCCGGCCGGCGGTTCGTCCGGACGCATCTCCCCGGACCGTACACCGTGCTCGTGACCGGGAGCGCGCTCGCGCGGCGGACGCTCGTGCCGCCCGCGACCGGCCCGTCGGGCACCGTCGGCTTGCGGGTCCCGGCGCACCCGGTCGCCCGGGAGCTCGCGCGTCGCGCCGGGCCGATCACGGCGACCTCCGCCAATCTCCACGGTGCGCCGCCGAGTCGGTCGGTGCGGGAGGCGCGACAATCGTTCGGGCGGTCGGTCGCGGTCTACCTGGACGGCCCGCCGCGGCCGTCTGGCCACGCGTCGCAGCTGGTCGACCTCACGCACGCGACGCCTCGAGCGCTCGCACGGAGGTGAGCCGCATGGGGCCGACTCCCGAGGAACTTCCCCGCTGGCGGGAGGCGGCCCGGATCGCGTCGCGGGCCCGCGAGCTCGGCGTTCGGCTCGTCGTCCCCGGCGCGCGCCGCCGCGACGTCGCCGACGCTGTCGAGGCGTACGTCCGGGGGGCCGGGGCGGCGCCGGCGTTCCCCGCGAACCTCTCCCGGAACGACGAGGCCGCGCACTACACGCCGAGCCCGGACGACACGGCGGTCTTCGAGGTCGGTGACGTGGTGAAGGTCGACGTCGGCGCGCACCTGGACGGGGCGATCGCGGACACCGCCGACACCGTCGAGGTCGGCGGGGGCCGCCGGCACGAGAACCTGATCCGCGCCGCGCGCGACGGCCTGCGCGCGGGGATCGCGCGCGTCCGACCCGGCGTGCCGGTCGAGGAGCTGTCCCGGGCGATCGCGGAGGCGATCCGCGCGCGGGGCCTGAAGCCGATCGTCGACCTCACCGGCCACTCGATCGAGCCGTACCTGCTCCACGCCGGTAAATCGATCCCGAACGTCCCGGGCCGGGGCGGGGGCGAGACGCTCCGGGAGGGCGAGGTGGTCGCGATCGAGCCGTTCGCGACGAACGGCCTCGGCTCGATCCGGAACGGCCCGTTCGGCAACATCCTCAGGTTCCGCCGGGACCCGGGGCCGCGGGACCCGGTCCTGGAGCGCCTCTACGGCCGGTTCCGCACCCTCCCGTTCGCGACGCGATGGGCCGACGCGCCCGACGAGCGCGACGCGCTCCGCCGGGCCCGAGGGCTCCTGCAGGCGTACCCGGTGTTCGTCGAGCGGGCCGGCGGCCTCGTCGCGCAGGCCGAGCACACGGTCCTCGTCGGCCCGAACGGCGCCGAGGTCCTCACCGCGCCGCCCGGCGCGTAGCCTCGGTCAGGCGCGCGGGGAAGCGAAGTCGGCCCGCGCGAGCGCGGCGCCCCGCACGACCGACTCGAGCTTGCGCGTCGCGACGTCGAGCCGGCGGGTCCGGAGCCCGCAGTCCGGGTTGACCCAGAGGCGGCTCGGGTCCCCGAGGTACTTCGCCGCGCGCCGGATCCGGTCCGCGACGAGCTCGGGCGGCTCGACCTCGTCCCGGTGGACGTCGACGACCCCGAGGCCGACCTGGCGCGAGTCGCCGTACTCCCGCAGCGCCCCGAGGACCTCGTAGCCGTCGCGCCCGTCGCGGTCGCGGTTCGCGAACTCCCACGCCCACTGTCGGCACCGCTTCGCCTCCAGGAGCTCGGGCAGCAGCGCGCGGTAGTCGGAGTAGCAGATGTGCATCGAGAACTCGGCGTCGAGCCCGTCGGTCGCCGCGTTGAACCCCTCGACGACGAGGTCGGCCTCGTCGGGGTGCGTCCCCGCGGCCGGCTCGTCGATCTGGATCACCCGGCAGCCGTGGTCGATCAGCGCCGCGAGCGTCGGGCGGATCGCGCGCTGCGCGAGGTCGACCACGAACTCCCG
>JASHWZ010000149.1 GCA_030043865.1 Thermoplasmata archaeon
TCCGAACGGGTCTCAAACTCGCCGCTCGCGACGAACGAGTCCACCAGCCGGAGCTCCTTCAGGTTGCACCGTAGGGCGATGCGCGCGTCCTCGGTTCCTTCCCGGCGGTCCCGCGCGTCCTGCGACGGCGTGCGGTCCCGCTTCGAAGCGTTGTCGAACACAGCCAGGCAAGGGCATGCAAATTACTGCTACTTAAACAAGCGGCCGATTTCACGAGAGAGGGTTTCGGCGTCGAGTTACGTCGAAGATTTCTGACGTGTCGAACAGAATTTTTTGGTTGTCGAACCGCGACATTTTCCGGAACAGCGTCAGTATAACCACCCCTCCGGATTCGCCTCTTCCGGCTCTCTTCGTGAGTTGCTCGATCAGGGCGTCGGTCCGCGTTCCGGGCCCGACGGTGCGGGAGCGGGGGCGGAGGCCGGTGGTCCCTTCGCGACGACCGCATGCGCGTCGAGATACGCTGCGAACAGGAGGAAGTACGAGACGAACAGATACGAAGCGAGGTAGTCCACGGGTCCGACGAGACCCTCGATTGTTAGGGACCGCGCCGAGACGAGGGCCATGATCGTTGGCAGCGCGACCGCAAGGTCGCGGCCGATGTACGCCGACACCGCGAGCGCCCACACGGCGGAGGCGACGAGGACCGCCTTGCTCGGGTTCCGGACGAGATGGAAGACGAGGTAGGCGTACGTGGCGAACGTCCCGAACACCAGCGAGCCGAGCGCGGCCCCGAAGACGACCTCTGCCCAGAGCGGCGTCCCGATGGACGGGTTGAGGTAGAGGTACGCGACTTCAGCCGCGGCCACGAATCCTCCGAGCAGGCTGAGCACGAAGATCTGGTTCGTCCGCCGGGCCCGGGACCGGTGGAGCTCGTTCCACTCGTGCCGCCCGAGGAAGAGGAAGAGGAGACCGACGGCGGTGACCGCCGCGGAGAGGAGGAAAACGATGCTCGTACCTGGGAGCAAGGCTCCGGTGGACAGGAGCGAGTACGCTTCGCCGGCGCCCTCGATCGCGAAACCCGCCGACAGCACCGCGAGGCTGATCCGAAGGTTGGTCGTCACAAAGGATCACCGCGGTGGATCGGAGGGGATGCGACGCCGCTCCGCCATTCGAACGAACGGAACCCTGGGGCCCGTTATCTACCCTCGTTTTCGGTAGAACTCGCCGTAGCGTATTGCGTCGCTCACTCGGGGACCAGGACCGCGGCTCCTTCGAGGCTTCCCTCTCGTACGGCGGCGACCGCCTCGTTGGCGCGGGCGAGTGGAAACGCCGTCGTGACGGTTCGGATCCGGGCCTTGGCGGCGATGTCGAAGAACTCCTCCCCGTCCTTCCGGGTCATGTTCGCGACGGAGCGCACGGTCCGCTCTTCCCAGAGTATCTCGTACGGGAAGCTCGGGATGTCGCTCATGTGGATGCCGGCGCAGACCACGATCCCGCCCTTGGTGGTCGCTCGAAGCGCGGCGGGTACGAGAGGGCCGACCGGCGCGAATATCAGCGCGGCGTCAAGGGGCACCGGAGGTGCCTCGTCCGAGCCCCCGGCCCACGTGGCGCCGAGGCCTCGGGCGAACTCTTGCCCCTTCGTGTCTCCCGGTCGGGTGAACGCGTAGACTTCTTGCCCGCGAAATCGAGCGACCTGGACGGCGATGTGGGCGGCGGCACCGAACCCGTAGAATCCTAGACGGGTCCCCGTGCCGGCCATTCGAAGCGACCGAAAACCGATCAAACCCGCGCACAGAAGTGGAGCGGTCTCTACGGACCCGTACCCGGAGGGAGCAGAGTAGGCGTACCGTTCGTCGATCGTGGTCTCTTGGGCGTACCCTCCGTCCAAGGTGTACCCTACGAAGCGCCCACGGTCGCAGAGATTTTCGCGTCCCGTTCGGCAGTAAGCGCACTCGCCGCACGTCCAGCCCAACCAAGGAATCCCGATGCGGTCTCCGCGACGAAAGCGACTGGATCCGGGTCCCAGGTCAGCTACGGTGCCCACAATCTCGTGGCCGGGAATCAACGGAAGCTTCGGATCTGGGAGTTCTCCGTCGATGACGTGGAGATCGGTCCGACAGACGCCGCACGCTTCGACGCGGACGCGGACCTCCCCGGTTCCGGGTGGGGCGAGGTCGACTAGCGTCTCCTCGAGAGGTGACTTGCTCCGGCGAAGAACCATCGCGTGCAGCTCGAGCCCTCCCCCGTCCGGCGCCCGACGAAGAGGTCGGCAGGGCGCTTAACGACCCCTGATTCCAAATCGACGATCGAGGCCCGCAGGGTTATACGTCGCGCTGGACCGGTACGCGCCTCCGGATCCAAACGCTTTCCGAGGTGACGAGTGTGTTTTGATGCGCATTTGCACGTATTACGTCATCAAGCGATATTTGATTCGACTCTCGCCGTTTCCATCGACTTAAACTTTAATATAGACGAACTCGGCCATAGCGTCCCCCGCGGGTCAAGCGACCCATCGGAGGAAAAAAGCGAATGAACGTCTTCGGACAGAGAGAGCGAAGCTGGAGAAAGGCGCGGAAGCGCGCGGTGTCGCCGATCATCGCGACGATTTTGCTCGTCGCGATCACGGTCGTGCTGG
>JASHWZ010000150.1 GCA_030043865.1 Thermoplasmata archaeon
TCTACAGCTACCGCGGGAACGTCGTGCTCGACATGTTCGGGGGGACCGGAACCGTGGCGGCGGTCGCGCGCCGTCTCGGCCGGCATTATCTTCATATCGACGCGTCGGAGGAGTACTGTCGGCTCGCGGAAGCCCGGGTCCGTGCGGCGCGCCCTCCCGCCGCGGCATGGATCCCCGGTCCTCCCCCGCGCCACGACTTTTCGGTCCCGGCCCTCCTCTCCTCGCGGCACGGGCGGGCGACCTCCGGCGAGAGCTCGAATTCAGTATAATCTGAATATTCAGAGTACGCTAAATACGCGGGGACCCTGGGCGGCGGAGAACCCCATGCCGACGAAGAAGCGCACAGGAAAGGGAACGAGCCGCGCCGCGCCGTGTTGCGGACCGGACTGTTGCGGGGGAGGGTCGAGCTGCTGCGGCTCCTCGACCGCCGGTCCGTGCCGCGTCGACGCGGTCGTGGCCGTCGACGCCCGCGGGCAAATGGTGATTCCGAAGGAGCTCCGAACGAAGTTTGCGATCGGCCCCGACGACCGCCTCGCTCTCGTGTCCTGGGAGCGGAACGGTACCCCGTGCTGTCTCACGCTGCTCCGTGCGGACGAGCTGGCCGAGTCCGTCCGCCGAACCTACGGCCCCGTGCTGGGCGACGCGGTCGCCCGCTAACCCCGCGGTCCGGGCACCCGGGCGTGGGCGATGCGCCGTCCCAGCGCCGGCCAGCAGCAGTAGGCGAACGCGTAGACCGTCGCTCCCCAGACCGCGGGGTCGGCCCTCCGTTCGGCAGGATGGTCACCGAGAAACCGAAGATAGTCGAGCGCGAGCTCCGCGACCCTTCGCCGGGGCCCGCCGGTCCGGACCTCCGATACGATCGACGTCGCACGGTAGACGCCGTCGTAATGGTCGGACCGGTCCCGCAGCCAGCGGGCGAAGTCGGGGCGACCCCGACGGTCGGTGAGCGCGCTGAGCGCCGCCTGGGCGTCGGCCGCCCGCCGCAGCCAGTCGACCGTGTGCGTGACGTTCTCACGATGGTAGCGGAACCGCGTGAGACGGCGGTCGTCGAGGTAGAGGCCGTACGGAGAGACGACGCCCGCGACGAGCAGCGCGAGGTCCGGCAGCTCGGTCGCCTCGAACGCGGCCCCGACGTCGCCGTCGAGCAGCTCCCGACGGATGACGACCGTGCTCGAGTTGAACGAGACGAACGTGTCGAGCGCCACCCGCCGGAACACGTCGGGTTTCGCGCCCGCCGAGACCTGGACCGGGCCGGTCCGGTCGAACCCTTCGTCCCGTTCGAGCCGCCGCCACCGCGCCGGGTCGATCGGCCGGCCGTCGGCGTCGATCACGCGGACCCGGTTCCGATAGTAGCCGACCTCCGGGTGCTCGCGGAACACCGCGACCGCGTGGGCGAGACGCTCGGGCTCGAACTCATCGTCGTCGTCCAGGAACGCGACCAGGGGGGCACGGGTGGAGCGGATCGCGCGCAGCAACCATCGCCCGATCACCGGCTCCGGGTCGAGGAGCGCGACGACCCCGTCGGCGGCGAGCGACCGGTCGAGTTCGGGGTCGGAGAAGTCCTTCGTGACCACGACCTCGAACTCGCTCCGCGGCAGCGTCTGCGCGAGCACGGAGGCGACCGCGCGCCGAAGATAGGCGGTGCGTCCGAAGGCGCCGATGACCACCGCCACCGCGGGCGGGGGGGACTCCGACGCGTTCATCCTCTCGCCGCGAGCGCTCGGGCGTCCGCGCGTTCCGCCCCGGGGGGTTCGCTCGGCGGCAGGAGCCGGTGCTCGAGCTCGCGCTCCGCGAGCGCGAGGAGCGGCTCCAGGTTCACGGTGTCGGCCCGATTGTACCGGACGAGCCGGTCGAGGGCGGCCGCGCTCCCGCGCCGGTACTCCTGCCAGAGCCGCACCGCGTCGAGCCCGCTCACTCCCTCGACCCCCGTGCGGTCCCCGATGCCGAGCCGCTCCTCGATCCGCTTCAAGCCGCCCGAGTGACCGAGTCGATACAGCAGGAACCGCAGGTCGATGTGGACGGGCGGCGCGGCGAGCGTGGGAAAGCACGCCTCGAGGAACGGCACGTCGAACAGCCGCCCATTGAACGTCACGAGCACCGGGAATCGCCCCAGATACGCGGGGAGCTCCTCCAAGTTGTCGCCGGCGACGAACGTGCGCGTCGCTCCCCCGCCGTGGACGGTCACGACCGTGACGATCCCGGCGTACGGCGAAAGACCGGTCGTTTCGATGTCGAGGAACGCGGTCCGGTCGCGGAACTCCGAATGCATCCGCCAGTGCTCGCGGTCGGGGAGGCGACGGCCGAACCACGCGGCGTCCCCCTCGGCGAGCGCGCGCTCGCTCGTCGCGAGCTCCCGGAGGAGCCGCGCCGCGGCCGCCGGACCGAGGCCGAACTCGCCGACGCGCCCCGCGAGGTCGCGCCAGTCGCGCACCCCGGCCCGCCAGAAGCTCGCCTCCGTCGCCGGGCCGACGCCGGGAAGATGCTGGAACGTCGCGCGCAGCACGGGGTCCCCCGGACCGAACGCGCCTTTTTAGCGCCCTCGCCGCGGCGCTACGGGCGCGGGTCCGCGGCCTCGACGGGGAGGGGTCCGATCGGCGCGATCAGCGCCTTCACCGCCGCCCAGAACTTCGGCACGTCGGACGCCGGGAGGCGGCGGTCGTAGTATGGGGCCCGGCACTCCGCCTCGAGGAGCTCGGGGTCG
The DNA here is from genome assembly GCA_030043865.1 of Thermoplasmata archaeon. GTDB lineage: Archaea > Thermoplasmatota > Thermoplasmata > Lutacidiplasmatales > UBA184 > Lutacidiplasma. Next base: position 2,702 of record JASHWZ010000150.1, read on the forward strand.
TCGGCGTCCCAGACGAGGCGGACCGTCCAGTCGTCGTGGTCCTCCTCGTAGGCGTAGACGCGCTTGCGCGCGTCCGTCGGCACCGGGTTCGGCGCGAGGACGTCGAGCGGCGGCTGCGGCGGCGGCGGAACCCCGGGCGTGAGCATCATCGGTGGCGGGGTCGGCGGGAGCTTCAAGCGGATCCACGCGACGACCGGCCAGCGGCTCCGCGAGACCCCGAGGCTCGGCACGGCGTCCCTAGCTCGCGGGAGGACTATGAGGATGCCTCGTCGGGTCGAGCCGGTCGGCCCGGTGGAGAAACCTTGGGAAAAGGTTCCACACGCGTTCTGTGTAACTGCCAAGCATAACCAGGTGACGTAGCTGCGGACGTTAGTGGCCGCGGGCTGAACGGATCGCCCGAAGGCTTTCCGCGTACACCCCGGCTCTATCGAACTCGTCTTCTACGAATGTCCTTCAAGGTCTCTCTTTTTCGAGGGGGTTTCGGGCTTAGATGCTTTCAGCCCTTATCCCGGAGCGCGTGGCTGCTCAGCGATGCCTTGCCAGACAACTGATGGACTAGAGGCGCCGATTCCCCGTTCCTCTCGTACTGTGGGAACCTTCTCGTCAGAGACCCGTGCACTTCCGCCAAAAAGCAACACACCTGTCTCGCGACGGTGTGAACCCAGCTCACGATCCCTTTTAATGGGCGAACAACCCCACCCTTGGTAGCTGCTGCACCACCAGGATAGGCAGAACCGA
>JASHWZ010000151.1 GCA_030043865.1 Thermoplasmata archaeon
GTCTCGTGCGCGTGGTCGGCGCCGTGCGGCGTCCGGTGGGCATAGTCGTCCCAGAGCAGGAGGGAGACCGCGGTCGGGTGCGGGAACTTCGGCGCCATCCCGAAGCCGCCGTTCACCGGGTCGTAGGCGGCGAAGATCGCGGACCGGATCCCTCCGACGAACTCGGCGAGCGCGACGGCGCCGGCGGTCCGTCGCTCGCGGGTGCGATCGAGCGCGTCCCGGATCTGGCGGGCGTTCTCCCGGATCCGTTCCGGCTCCTCCGACCAGAGACGAGCGACCTCTTGCAGCACGCGACGGAAGCCGGGGCGTCCGTGGCCGTCTGTGGGGGGGAAATACGTCCCGCCGAGGAACACCTCGCCGTCCGGCGTGAGGAAGCCCGTCAGTGGCCAGCCGCCCTCGCCGGTCAGCACGTTGACCTGCCGCTGGTACCGTCGGTCGACCTCGGGGTTCTGGTCCCGGTCGACCTTGACCGCGACGAAGTGCTGCGCGAGGAGGCGCCCGACCTCGCCGTCCGAGTAGGTCCCCTCGTCCATCACGTGACACCAGTGGCACCAGGAGGCGCCGATGTCGAGGAGGATCGGCCGCCCGGTCCGCTTCGCGAGCTCGAACGGCTCCGGCCCCCACGGGTGCCATTCGATCGGCTGCTCGGCCGCGCTCCGGAGGTACGCGGACGTGGAGTCGGCAAGCCGCCAACCACCGCTCGCTCGCGTGGGTTCGGTCGCCACGACCCCGCCGGGCGGAGGGCGCTCTTACGGTTGTCGTCGCACGCCGACGGGTGCGGGAACGTCGCGCACGAGACGTAATCCGCTGACGGCTGCGTTACCTCGCTCGGCCCCGTTATAAAGGGGACCCGGGTGCCCGCGTCCGGGAAACCGCATGGAGATGCAACCCGGCCAGATGGCCTACGACCGGGCGATCACCGTCTTCTCTCCGGACGGGCGACTCTTCCAGGTCGAATACGCGCGCGAGGCGGTGCGACGGGGCGCGACGACCGCCGGGGTCGTCTACACCAACGGCGTGGTGCTGATCGCGGACCGCCGAATCCCGAACCCGAAGCTCGCGGAGGCGGCGAGCTTGGAGAAGATCCACCAGATCGACGAGAACATCGCCTGCGTCTCGGCGGGACTCGTCGCCGACGCGCGCGTACTGGTCGACTACGCGCGGCTCTCGGCCCAGATCAACCGCGTGACGTACTCCGAGCCGATGCCGGTCGAGCTGCTCGTCCGGCGCATCTGCGACTACAAGCAACAGTACACTCAGTTCGGCGGCGTTCGGCCGTTCGGCACGGCGCTGCTCGTCGGTGGCTACGACGACACCGGTGTCCACCTGTTCGAGACCGAGCCGTCCGGGTCGCTCACGAGCTTCCGGGCGGCGAGCTCGGGCGGCAACAAGTCACCGGTGATGGACCTCTTCGAGCAGAAGTACCGCGCGGGCATGGACCGGGAGACCGCCATCCTCCTCGCGCTCGAGGGACTGCGGGCCGGGCTCGATGAGGGCGGGAGCCTCGCCCAGGTGGAGGTCTGCACGGTCGAGGTCGGCCAGGGGATGACGCGTCTCGCGGCCGACGACATCCAGAAGTACGTCGCGCGGCTGCCGTCGCCGAGCGCGTCGGGCAAGGGCTCGAAGTCCTAGGGCCGACGGCGCGGGACCACGCGCACCGATGGTGAAGGTCGAGGACGCCGTGATCGCTCGCTGGGAGACCGGCGGCTCCCGGTTCGAGGTCCTGGTCGACCCGGCGGCCGTTCAGGACGTGAAGGACGGCAAGGACGTCGACCTCACCGACAAGCTCGCGCTCGACCAAGTGTTCAAGGACGCGAAACGGGGCGACAAGATCTCCGAGGAGCACCTCGAGAAGACGTTCCACACTCGGAACCTCGCGGCGATCGCGAAGCAGATCGTGCTGAAAGGCGAGGTCCAGGTGACGACCGAGCAGCGGCACCAGCTCCAAGCGGCGAAATTGAAGCAGATCGTCGCCACGATCGCGCGGAACGCGATGAACCCCCAGACCGGGGCCCCGCATCCGCCCGCGCGGATCGAGGCCGCGATGACCGAGGCGAAGGTCCACGTCGATCCGTTCCGCCCGGTCGACCAGCAGGTCCAGGAGGTCCTCCAAAAGCTCCGGCCGATCCTGCCGATCCGCCTCGACGTGGTGAAGGTCCGGGTGAAGCTCCCCGCGCAGCACTACCCGCGCGTGATCGGCGAGCTGAAGGGGCTCGGCCGGTTGATGGACGAGCAGTGGCTCGGGGACGGTTCGTGGAGCGGGGTCCTCGAGATCCCGGCCGGCGTGCAGACCGAGCTCTACGAGAAGCTGAACGCGCGAACGAAGGGCGCCGCCGAGACCGCTTTGGTTAAATAGGCCACCTCCGTCGCGCGCCCCGGTGCAGCACCAAAAATGGGTAATGGCCATCGTACCGGCCCCCGGCGTCGGGGCCACGGGAGCTCGTCCCCGCATCCTTCCGGAGAGCGGGTACTAGTTCTTCCCGGTGAAGAGATCTCCGGCCAGGGCTTGAAGCCCGGCCCGGGAACGTACCGCGTCGGCGGGAGGGTCTATGCGAGCGTGCTCGGCCTCTTGTCGCGACACCCGCCCTTGGTCCAGGTCGTCCCGCTCTCGGGGCGGTACATCCCGAAGCCGAACGACGTGGTCCTGGGCACCGTGACGGACGTCCAGGGGACGTTCTGGCTCCTTGACATCGGTGCCCCCCGCTGGGCGCCGCTCCACATGACCGGCACGCCCTGGAAGATCGAGATCGGCGAGACCGACCAGTACTTGCGGGTCGGAGACTCGGTCGTCGTACGGGTCGAGAATCTCGACCCGACCGGCCGGATCGGGGTCACGATGCTCGGTGAGGGGCTGGGGAAGCTCGAAGGCGGGTCGATCGTCAACGTCGCGCCGGCCCGGGTGCCGCGGGTCGTCGGGCGGGGCGGCTCGATGATCCAGACGATCACCCGGCGGACCGGAGCGCAGGTGGCGGTCGGCCAGAACGGCCGCGTCTGGGTGAACGGCGACCCCGAGGCGATCCACCGAGTCCGCGAGGCATTGCGGATGATCTCGGAGGAAGGCCAACGGACCGGGCTCACGGAGCGGGTCGACAGCTACCTCCGCGCGACCGGTCGGTCCGGCGAGCAGGGACTCGAGGAACCGCCGAACGAGAGCGCTCGCCGGGACGCACCGGCGGCGCCGTACGCCTCCTCTCCCCCGTCCGAGGGGTCGGACGAAGAGCACGACGGGAACGCCGACGGCTGGCACGACGAGAACGACTGAGGATCCAAGAGGAAGAGAACATGGGCAGCGTGGGAGCGAAGGACGTCCCCGTGCTCCTGAGCCCGGAAGGGCTTCGGATCGACGGGCGACGCGTGAACGAGCTACGACCGATCAAGATCACCGCCGGGGCGCTGAAGCACGCCGACGGCTCGGCGTTCGTGGAGTGGGGGGCGAACAAGGTGATGGCGGCGGTCTACGGGCCCCGCGAAGTGCACCCCCGCCACCTCCAGCAGAACACCAAGGCCGTCATCCAGTGCAAGTACAACATGGCCGCCTTCTCGGTGGACGAGCGCAAGCGCCCGGGGCTCGACCGGCGCTCGCAGGAGATCTCGAAGGTCATCGCCGAGGCGTTCGACTCGGTGGTCTTCGCCGAGGAGTTTCCCCGAACGAGCATCGACATCTACATCGAGGTGCTCCAGGCCAACGCGGGGACCCGCTGCGCCGGCCTCGTCGCGGCGTCGGTGGCGCTCGCGGACGCGGGGATCCCGATGGCGGACCTCCTGCCCGCGGTCGCGGTGGGGAAGGCCGGCGGGGCGATCATCCTCGACCTGAAGAAGGAGGAGGACAACTTCGGCGAAGCCGACCTCCCGATGGCCCTCGTCCCGCAGTCGGGTCGCCTCGTGCTGCTGCAGATGGAGGGCCACATGACCCGCGAGGAGCTCGCGACCGCCCTCGACCTCGGGGTCCAGGGGTGCCGCGGCATCTACGAGGTCATGAAGCAAGCGCTCCGGGACCGGTACGCGGTCGCGCCGGCGGAGGCATCGGCATGAGCGACGAGGTCACCGCCGAGATCCTCACGACCCACATCCTCGACCTCGCCGGTCAGGGAAAGCGTCTCGACGGTCGGGGCACCGACGACTATCGGAAGGTCTCGATCGAGCCGGGGTTCGTCGTGACCGCGGACGGTTCGGCGCTCGTCCGGATCGGGGACACCGCGGTGCTCGCCGGCATCAAGCTCGAGCCGGGGAAGCCGTTCGCCGACACGCCGAACGCCGGCGTGCTGACGACCAACGCGGAGCTGATCCCGCTCTCGAGCCCGACGTTCGAACCCGGGCCGCCGCAGCCGGGGGCGATCGAGGTCTCGCGCGTCGTCGACCGGGCGATCCGCGCCGCCGAGACGATCGACCTCACCCGGCTCTGCGTGACGCCTGGCGAGAAGAGCTGGGTCTGCTACGTCGACATCCATGTGCTCGACCACGGCGGCAACCTGATTGACGCGGCGCTCCTCGCGGGCGTCGCCGCGCTCACCCACGCGACCGTCCCCGCGAAGCGGTTCGAGGTCGGCGACGCCGACTACCCGCTCGAGGTGCTCCACACCCCCGTCGAGTGCACGTTCGTCCGCCTCGGCGAGGCGATCGTCGTCGACCCGACGTTCGACGAGGAGCGCGCTTGCCAGGGGCGCCTCACGGTGGCGACGGACGAGACCGGCCGGATCGTGGCGATGCAGAAGGGGCTCGTCGGCGCCTTCTCCCCCGACGACGTGAAATCGACCGTCGAGCGTGCGTTCCAGCACGGCGACCGGATGCGCGCGATGATCCGGGGAGGCGCGGGATGAGCAAGCGGACGAAGAAGGTCGGACCGACCGCCTGGATGGGGCCCCGGTACGGGATCCGCGTCCGCCGGCGGGTCCTCGAGATCGACCGCGCCCGCGGGAAGCCCTCCCCGTGCCCGCGGTGCTCGACCGTGACGCTCCACCGGGTCGCGAGCGGGATTTTCGAGTGTCGCCGCTGCGGGACCCGATTCGCCTCGAATGCGTACGTCTTCCAGGCGCCGCCCCCGATCACGCGGCAGGCGAAGGAGACCGCGGCGGAGAACGCTTAAGCGCCGCCCGCGGCTAGAACGACGACCATGTTTCGGTGCATTCGGTGCGGGGAAGCGCTCCCCTCGGACGCGAACCTCTTCGGCGTGCGGTGCGACAACTGCGGTGGGAAGATCTTCACCAAGGAGCACCCGAACGTCAAGAAGGTCCTGAAGGCCCGCTGATCCCCAGGGCGCTCGGTCGCGGGGTCCTTCCCGAACCGCCCGCGCGCAACGGTTACCTCGGTCGCGGGGTCTCCCGGCCGGGGGCCGGGAACGTGGCGCTTCGGGGGTGCGGGTGTCGGAACCGACGGTAACCTTCCTCGGCGGCGTCCGGGAGATCGGCGGCAACAAGGTCCTCATCGAAGACGGGCCGGACCGGATCCTCTTCGACTTCGGGCCCGCGTTCTCCGAGCGGATGGAACAGTTCTACGTGGACTTTCTCCAGCCCCGCCGGGCGAGCCCGGTCCAGGACCTCCTCGAGTTCGACCTCTTGCCGCGCATCGAGGGCCTCTACTCCCGAGAGGCGCTCACGGATTCCGACCTGCCGTACCGGGCGCCCGAGGTGCACGCACTGTTCGTGAGCCACGCCCACGCCGACCACGCCGGGTACCTCCGGCTCGTCGACCCCGAGATCCCGGTCTACGTCGGAGCGGGGACCCGTCGCCTGCTCGAGACGATCAAGGCGTCCTCGCCGTCGATGAAGTACGGCGAGCACCGCTGGGAGGTGTTCGCCGACCGTGCCCCCGTGCGCGTCGGCCGGCTCGAGGTCGTGCCGTTCCCGGTCGACCACTCGATCCCGTTCGCCTACGGGTTCCTCGTTCGAACGTCGGCGGGGACCCTCGCGTACACCGGCGACTTCCGTCAGCATGGGCCGCGCGCCCCGGACACGCACGCCTTTCTCGCGGCCGCGGCCGCCGAGTCCCCGGCCGCGTTCGTCACGGAAGGGACCCGGGCCGGACCGGACCCGCGTCGGGACTTCTCGGAGGAGGGCGTGCGGACC
>JASHWZ010000152.1 GCA_030043865.1 Thermoplasmata archaeon
GCCACCCTCGACGTGGCGCGGATGCTCCGCGAGGACTACCTCCAGCAGAGCGCCTACGACGACGTCGACACCTACTCCTCGATCCAGAAGCAGTACCGGATGCTCCGCGCGATCCTGCAGTTCGGCGACAGCGAGCAGGAAGCCATCGGGAAGGGCGCGACGGTCGCGCAGCTCCAGAAGCTGCCCGTCCGCACGAAGCTCTCTCGGATGAAGTGGATTCCCGAAGCGGACTTGAAGAACCAGTTCGACCAGCTCGAGACCGAGATGGGGCAAGCGGTCCGCGCGACGGAATCGGGCGCGACCGCGGCCGGAGGCGCGTAGCCATGGCCGTGAAGGGTACGGCACCGACCCCTCCGACCGCCGACGTCCCCGTCGACTACCGGACGGTCGACCGCGTCACGGGCCCGCTTCTGTTCGTCAAGGACGTCTCGAACGCCGCGTACGGCGAGATCGTCGAGATCACCCTCCCGAGCGGGGAGCGCCGGCAGGGCCAGGTGCTCGATTCGCGGAAGGGGCTCGCGATCGTCCAGGTGTTCGGACCCACGATGGGCATGAACATCGAATCGACGAGCGTGAAGTTCCTCGGCGAGGTCGCGACCCTTGCCGTTTCGGACGAGCTGCTCGGTCGCGTGTTCAACGGCCTCGGCGAGCCGCGCGACGGCGGCCCGAAGATCGTCAGCACGACGGAGCTCGAGATCGTCGGGAACGCGATGAACCCCTACTCGCGCGAGGAGCCGAGCGAGTTCATCCAGACGGGGATCTCGACCATCGACGCGATGAACACGCTCGTGCGCGGCCAGAAGCTCCCGATCTTCTCGGGCGCGGGGCTGCCGCACAACCAGATCGCCGCGCAGATCGTCCGTCAGGCGAAGCTGCGCAACTCCACCGAGGGGTTCGCGGTCGTCTTCGCCGCGATGGGGATCACGAGCGAGGAGGCGAACTTCTTCCTGAAGGAGTTCGAGTCGACCGGCGCGCTCGAGCGGGCGGTCGTCTTCCTGAACCTCTCCTCGGACCCGTCGATGGAGCGGGTCGTCACGCCGCGGATGGCGCTCACGGCGGCCGAGTTCCTTGCCTACGAGCGGGACCTCCACGTGCTCGTCGTCCTCACCGACATGACGAACTACTGCGAGGCGCTCCGCGAGGTCTCGGCGGCGCGGGACGAGGTGCCGGGTCGGCGTGGCTACCCCGGCTACATGTACACCGACCTCGCGACGATCTACGAGCGCGCGGGGAAGATCCACGGCCGGAAGGGCTCGATCACCCAGCTCCCGATCCTCACGATGCCGGCGGACGACGTGACGCACCCGATCCCGGACCTCACGGGCTACATCACCGAGGGCCAGATCTACGTCAGCCGGGAGCTGCAGCGCCGCGGCGTCTACCCGCCGATCGACGTGCTGCCGTCCCTCTCGCGCCTGATGAACCAGGGGATCGGACCGAAGCGGACGCGCGAGGACCACCGCGGGGTCGCCGACCAACTGTTCGCGACGTACGCGACCGGGAAGGACCAGCGCGCGCTCTCCGCGATCGTCGGCGAGGAGTCGCTCTCCCCCGTCGACCGGCTCTACCTCAAGGCGGCCGATCGGTTCGAGACCCAGTTCGTCAACCAGCGGGCCGACGAGGACCGCACGATCGACCAGAGCCTCTCGATCGGCTGGGAGATCCTCTCCGACCTCCCCGACGCGGAGCTGAAGCGGATCAAGCCGGAATTCATCGCGAAGTACCGGACGCACCCGAGCGCGATCACGTAACGGAGGCTCGACCGTGCCCGCGGAGACCGTGCGACCGACCCGCCTCGAACTGCTCCGGACCCGGCGGCGGATCGTCGTCGCGAAGAAGGGCCTCAACCTTCTCAAGCTGAAGCGGACCGCGCTGATCGTCGAATTCTTCTCGATCTCGAAGGAGGCGATGAAGCTCCGCGGCGACCTCAAGGCACGGATCGCCCGCGGCTACGAGTCGATTCGGATGGCTGAGATGATGGAGGGCCCGACCCGTCTCGAGAGCATCTCGATGCTCCTCCCCGACGTCCGTCCGATCCTGGTCGCGACGAAGAACGTCATGGGCGTGAAGACCCCGCGCGTCGACCGCGGCGACTACCAGCCCGTGGCGGCGCCCGAGCTCCTCGACCTCCCGACGTCGGTGAACGAGTCGATCCGCCACTTCCAGGGGATCTACCAGGTCGTGCTCGACATCGCGGAGAAGGAGAACGCCCTCCGCCGGCTCCTCAAGGAGATCGAGAAGACCAAGCGCCGCGCGAGCGCGATCGAGAACGTCCTGATCCCGCGGCTGCAGGGAACCGTGCGGTACATCAAGTTCCGGTTCGACGAGCTCGAGCGCGACTCGTTCAGCATGCTGAAGACGGTGAAGCGCAAGATCGAGCAGACGGAGGCCGATGCAGCCAGCGCCTAACGTCGCCGTCCGCCGGTTCCGCATCGTCCAGGGCGTCTCGCTCGCGGTCAAGCTCGCGGCGATCGCCGGCCTCCTCCTGTTCCTCGCGTACTACTACGGAGCGATCTGATGGCGACCGCGATGGCCCCCGGGGCGGACCTCGGCTCGATCGAGGCCCTGAAGCGCGTGAAGGCGGCGGAGACCGACTACGACCTCAAGATCCGGGCCGCGCGCGGCCAGGCCGAGGAGGCGCTCCAGCAGCTGCGCGGCGACGCCGACGAGGCCGTGAAGGCCGCCCAAGCCGCCGCGGACGCCGACCGGGCCCAGCGGGTCGACGCCGCCCGCGTCGCGGCCGACCGGGAGGCCGCGGGCATCCTCGCCGACGGGCGGAAGGCGGCCGAAGCGGCCGCGGCGGGCGAGGGCTCGCGCGCGACCGACAAGAAGGACGCGATCCTCGCCGCGGTCCTCGCCGGCTTCTCGAAGGACTGACGGAGCGAGCGCCATGGGACTGCTGCGCCCCGAGCGAATGACCAAGGTCGGGCTGCTCGGCTGGAAGGACGACCAGGAGCGGATCCTCACCGTGCTCCACGACCTGCGCCTCGCGCAGGTCGAGCCGCTCTCGCCCGCCGCGCTGGCGGAGCTCGCGCCCGAGCGGGGGACCGAGACGCAGCGGACGATCGGCGACGAGGCACTGCGCTTCCGGGGCCTGAAGTCGGCGCTCCCCGCGGTCCCGGTCGGCGCGCCGCGCCGGTTCGACACTCTCGACGACATCCTCGCCGCGGCGAAGGCGGTCCCGATCGACGCCGAGGTCGGCGACCTGACCCGCGAGAACGACCGGCTCCTTTCGGAGCAGCAGGCGACGGACGAGTCGCTCGCGCTGCTCGAGAAGCTCTCGTTCTATCCGGACCGCCTCGAGTACCTCACGGGCGAGAGCTTCCTGAGCTTCTTCGGCGAGGGCGACCCCGAGGCAATCGGGGCGCTGCGCGCCGCGGTCCCCCCGAGCGCGGACGCGCAGTTCCTCCTCGACCCGTCGGGCGGCGGCCGGTGCCTCGTGAGCCTGCGCCGGGCCGCGGCCGACGCGCTGCTACGGGCGGCGCAGTCCGGCGGGGTGCATCTCACGGCGGTGCCGAACCTCCGGGGGACCGCGCCCGAGGAGCTCGAGCATCTGCGCGCCCGGCGCGAGGAGGTCCTCCGTCGCCGCGTCGCGATCGCCGAGCGGCTCGGCGCACTCGCCCGCGACTGGTACCCGACCGTGGCCGCGATCGACGAGGCGCTCCAGGTCGAGAACCGGAAGGTCGAGATCGTCGCGAAGCTCGGGGCGGGTCGCTCGACGTTCGCCCTCGAGGCGTGGGTGCCGAGCCGGGACGTCGCGCGCCTGGAGTCGGTCGTCCAGTCGGCCGCGGGCGGCCGCGTCTACTTCTACGCCGTCCCGACCGAGGAGGAGCCGCCCACCCTGATGTCGAACCCGCGGGGGATCCGGCGGTTCGAGTTCTTCATCCGGTTCTACTCGCTCCCGCAGGCGGACGAGTGGGACCCGACACTCGTCTTCGCGATCGCCTTCCCGCTGTTCTTCGGCCTGATGCTCGGCGACTGGGGCTACGGCCTCACGATCCTCCTGATCTGTCTCTGGATGATCGCGGGCTTCCCCGGCGCCCAGCACCTCCCGAAGTTCGGCCGCAACTTCGTCAAGCGGATCATGGGCCCCGAGGGGATGCGCCAGCTCGCCTACGCGCTCATCCCGGGCTGCCTGCTCGCGATCGGGCTCGGCGTCTACTTCGACGAGTTCTTCGGCTACCCACTGTTCGCCAAGCTGTTGGGCTACGTCGCGCCCTTGGACCCGCTCCACCAGGTCGGGCTCCTGCTCCTCTTCGCGGGCTTCGTCGGTCTCGGGATGGTGACGCTCGGCTTTGTCTTCGGGCTCCTGAAGGAGTACTTCCACCACCACCGCCGCGGGGTCATCGGCAAGTTCGGCGGCATCCTGTTCGCCTGGGGCCTCGCGTTCTTCGGGCTCTGCGTGCTCGGCGCGAAGACCCTCGGCCCGGTCACGGCGAAGGGCGCCTCGACCGCGAACCCGTCGTTCGACGTCGCGCTCGCGGGGCTCGTCCTCGGGCTCGTGCTGATGGTCGTCGGCGAGGGCGTCCAGAACGGGATGATGTCGCTGATCGAGGTGCTGAGCCACATCCTCTCCTACACGCGGTTGGTCGGCATCCTGCTCGCGAGCGTCGTCCTCGCGCTCGTCATCAACACGATCGCGGGCGGCCTGTTCGCGGGCGGGGCGGTCGTCGGGGTCGTGGTCGCCCTCGTGATCCTCGTCATCGGGCAGTCGTTCAACGTCATCCTCGGCGTCTTCGAGCCGGGGATCCAGGGGGCGCGGCTGATCTTCGTGGAGTACTTCTCGAAGTTCTACACGGGGAACGGCCAGCCGTTCCGCCCGTTCGGGGCGGCCCGGACGCACACGGTGTCGAGCGTGAGCGCGGACGGTGCGAGCGCGACCCCGATCCTCCAGGCGCCGCCCGGCTAGGCCGGCCTAGAGGCGCGGCGACACGAGGAGCGGGGTGAGCCGCTCGTTCGGGATGTCGTAGAGCTTCGCGAAGGCGACCCGCCGCACGTCCTCCCGCTCGAGCTCCGCGAGGAGCAGGTAGGTGAAGATCACGGCGAGGGAGAGCGGGTACGTCCGCAGGCGCTTCAGCTCGGTCGTCGCGCGGTCGCGCGCGAGCGCCGCCTCGAAGCCGGTGAGGCTCCGGTTCTCCGAGAAGTCGGCCGTCCCCTCGGCGATCGTGGGGAAGCGGGCCACGAGGCGGTCGACGAGCTCGGGCACCCCGCGCACGCCGTAGAGGTCGGGCACCTGGGCCACGGGCACCGTGCCGCCGTCGAACCACCGCGCGACGACCTCGTCGAGCGGCAGGTCCGCGGCCTTCCCCTTGAGCAGGAGGAGCGCGTTCCGCTGGTCGATCTCGCTCCCCAGGAACTGGCGGACGACCCACTCGTCGCCCTGGAAGTACCGCGCCGCCTCGAGGACGCGCGCGTAGTACTCGCGGTCGAGAGCGTGCAGGATCGGGAAGATGTCGTGCGAGCGCTGGAACGCCTCGACCAGCGGCAGCACGGTCCCGCCGTAGCCGTACTTCACGAGCGTCGCGGCGACCGCCTCGAGGCTCGGCTGCGCGAGCAGCTGGCGGAAGTCGTCGAGCGTGAGCACGCCGGCGTAGAGGCCGGCGGGGATCTCCCGGCTCGAGACGAGGTGGTCCTCGGTCTCGGTGATCGACTTCCCCTGCGCCTTCGCCGCGAGGATCAGCTCGATGTTCTGGAGGTCCCAGCGCGTCAGGTACGCCGCGACCACGCCGCGTCCCGCGAACGGGGTCGCTTCGTAGGCGTGGCGGTTCCGCCGGACGAACGTGCGGTTGATGGCGACCTCGACCAGCGCCGCCCCCTGGTACGCCGCCCGGGTCGCCTGCACGTCCGGTCCGTACGGGGTCGCGTCGAGCAGCTTCGCCACCTCGTTCGGGTCCTTCGCAGCGACGAGCTGCGCGTACGTCTCTTTCGAGAGGAACGCCGTGAACTCCGGCTTGAGGCGGCCGAGCGCGCTCGCGTACGCGGAGGCGGCCAATTCGACCGTCCTAGGCGAGGAGCTCGCGGACCTCGTCCTCGCGCAGGCGCAGCAGCTCGTCGAACGAGAGGTTCAGGCGGCGGCTCTGGTCGGTCGTCTCCGCGACCAGTCCGCCGAGGATCGGCTGCGGCGTCGGGTCGAACGCCTTCCCCGCGACCTTCGCGAGGACCGCGGCGTCGTCGGCCCGTCCCGAGATGCGGAGCTGCTTGCCCAGCGACCGGGCCGCGACCTCGGTCATGCGCTTCAGGACCGCGGGATAGGCGGGCGAGGCGGTGTAGTTCGCGAGCAGGGTGCGGGTCTCCTTGAGCCCGTCCTCGAGCCGGCGCTCCCGCGCCTCGTAGAGCATCTTCCGCGCCTGGAGCTTCGCGGCGGCGACCCGCTGCGCCCGCTCCCGCGCGACGTCCGCCTCGGTCGCGCGCTGCGCGTTCGCCCGGAGCTCGGCGATCTTCTGGTCCCGGTCGGCGGCGATGCGGGCGGCCTCCGCCTTCTCATGGTCGAGGGTCGCCCGGAGCTCCGCCTCGGCGTGCTGGCGGATCTCCTCGACGAGGCTCTCGAGGCTCATGGGCGCGAACGGGGCCTATACGTGCAGGATCCCGAGCAAGAGGATGATGCCGAGCACGAACCCGATGATCCAGAGCGTCTCGGGAATGACGAAGAAGAACAGTACCTGGCCGAACTTCTCGGGCTTCTCCGCGATGATCCCCATGCCCGCGGCGCCGATCCCGGACTGAGCCATTCCGGTGCCGATCAAGCCCCCGGCGATCGCGATCCCGGCGGCGAGCGCGGCCCAGTCCGCATAGTCCGTCGGCAGTGCTGCCATGGTCGAACCCGGGCCGCCGAGAAAGGTCGGGTATATAGGGTCACGCACCGCCGACCGGCGGCGTCCGGCCGCCGAGGGGAATCCGAGCGGTTTCGGCCGCGTCGGAACCGTCCGGACGGCCCCGTCTCGCGTCGCGGGGAGGGCCCCCGGAGGTCGCGGAATGGCCGCTCGCGGCCGGGTGGAGTTAAGCGGCGGAGGCCGTGGGAGCACCGTGCCGAGTCGTGCGACCGGGATCTCGAGCCGGCGGGCCTACCGGCTCGGGCGGTTCGAGGTCCGGGAGGTCCGATGGCAGCGGCCCGGGGAGCGGCCCCTTCACTTTCCGCTCGTCCGCTCTCCGTCGTTCGCCTGCGTGGTCCCGCTCACGGACGACCGGCGCGTCGTGCTCGTTGAGAACCGCCACCCGGTCCCGGGCCTGCATCTCCTCGAGCTTCCCGGAGGACGCATCGAACCCGGGGAGAGCCCCCGCGCCGCCGCCCGCCGCGAGCTCGAGGAGGAGACGGGGTGGCGCGCGCGCAAGCTCGAGCGGCTCGGTCGGTACCACCCGACCCCGCACTGGGGCACCTACGAGGGCCACTTCTTCCTCGGCGAAGCGCTCGTGCCCGGCGTCCTCCATCCCGATCCGGGAGAGTCGATGCATCCCCGACTGATGGCGCTGCCCGAGGTCTACCGGCGGCTCCACCGCGGACGCCTTCCCGGCGGGAGCACCATGGTCGGGCTGTTCCTCGCCGAGCCGGTGCTGCGCAAGCGCGGCTGGCTCTCGTAGCGACGCGCGCGATACCCTTGGAGACCGCCCGACGCGAGCGATCGCAACGCTAGGCCACCGGGCCGGGTTCGGGCGTCCCTTCGGTCGAGCCCTGCTCCCGCGCGCGATGCGCGTTCCGGCGGACGAGCGCGATCGCCCCGACCCAGGCAACGCCGCCCATCACGTAGGCGGTGGCGCAGACCGGGCAGATCGCGTGGATGAGGGCGAGCTCGACGTACAGCAGGGTGAGCGCGACCGCCACGCCGGCGGTCGTCACGGCGAGGAGCGCGTACGCCCACCGGGGGTCCCGGCGGTTCCGCTCCGCGAGGGACGCGACGACGAGGATCAGGAGGAACCCCCCGATCCCCCACGCGTAGTCGGGGATGCCGAGCAGCGTCGTGAGCCCGCTCGACAGCACGGCCCCGCACGAGACGTAGGAGTTCACCGAGCAGAGGCCCGAGAGCGACGAGTCGTACGCTTCCGCGGTGGCGAACAGCGAGAGGATGAATCCCAAGCCGCCGGCGAGATAGATGACGCTCCGGATCGAGCGGGTCCGCATGGGGCCGTCAGAACTGTGCGACGTAGCCGGTGACCGCGCTCTTCGTGGCGGCCGACCAGCCGTACTCCGTCGCGAGGTAACTGACCTGCTCCCCGGTCGCCTTGGTGATGAACGCCATGATCCACCAGGCTTGGTCTTGCAGGACGGACCACGCGGAGCCGTTCTCGGACTGCACCTGGCTCAGCACGGTCTGAGCGCCCCCCGAAGTGCCCGAGCTCGCGTAGTTCCAGCTCTCGAGGTTCGCCGGGTCGATGATCGGGGTGCCCGCGTGGATGTACTGACCGTTCACGACGAGGAACGGGATCGCGCCACCGGAGTAGGCCCCGACGTACCCCGCCTCGTAGCAGTTGCCGGTCGAGGGGAACGTGCCGTCCACGCCCGAGGTGTCCTCGTTCGCGACGAAGACGATGGTCGAGCTGGAGTAGCCGAGCTTCGCGAGGATGATCTCGGGCGTTCCGGCGTACACGTCGGAGAGACTTGAATAACCTAACGAACTCCCGGCTCCCGTCACGGTGCCGAAACCGGCGAGCGCCTTGTAGATCGTCCAGCTGCCGGCCGAGCAGTACGGGCACCAGCTCGCCCCGTAGAAGTAGACGACCGGCTTCCCGTCGACCTGCCACGGCGAGACGCTCGCCTTGGACCACCCCGGTCCCGGCAGCCCCGACAGGGTCGAGGAGGGCGGCAGGTACGGGCAGCCGTACGCGAGGTACCCGGTCAGGCCGACCAGGCCCGAGATCAGGAGGCCGATGACGACCCCGTACACGACGGTCGTCCGGAAGGCCGGGGTCCAGCGGGCGCCCGAGGACCGCAGGAGCCCGAACGCGAGGATGAAGGCGGCGACCGCGAAGGCGATCGCGAGCCACGGCGACCAGGAGATGAGGATCCCGACCGGCGAGGGCGCGAGGTACGCGAGGAGCGCCCACAGCCCGAAGGCCGGCGTGAGCAGGTAGCCGATCCGCGGCAGCGTCCAGACGCGCTCGGTCACCGTCGCGTCGACCTTCTTCGGCGACCGGCCGCTCGGGGCATCGCCCTTCCCCCGTTCGGCGCGCGAGCGCTGGCGGTGGTAGAGGCCCCGCAGCGCCCGACCGGCGTCGTGCACGGAGGCGTCGGGATGGAAGCCGACCTTCGGGTCCTCGGCGATCCGGTCCCAGTCCCAGCCCCGGTCCCGGAGCTGTTCGACGCGGTCCCAGTCCACCATCGCCCGTCCCAGCCCCGCTGCCCCTATTGGTCTTTACCCTCGACCGGGCCGAGGGCGGCGACCCCCTCTCGTTTTTTACCCGGACCGGGGGTGGCCCCCCGCGATGCGGGTCACCTTCCTCGGCACCGCCGGCTCCTGGCCCACGAAAGAGCGCTCGGCGAGCGCGATCGCCCTCGACCTCGAGCGCGAGCTCGTCCTGCTCGACTGCGGCGAGGGCACCCAGCGGCAGTTCTTCCAGTCGTCCGCCTCGTTCATGCGCGTGCGGCGCGTTTTCCTCACGCACTTCCACGGCGACCACTTCCTCGGGCTCCCGGGGCTCATCCAGAGCATGTGCCTCAACCACCGGACCGAGCCGCTCGACGTCTACGGCCCGCCGGACGCGAAGGAGATGGTCGGGCGCGCGCTCGCGATGGGCTACTTCACGCTCCGCTTCCCGGTCGAGGTGCACGCGCTGAACCCCGGAGAGTCGGTGGAGCTCGACGGCTACACGGTCCGCACCTCCCGCGCGGAGCACCCGGTCCCCTCGATGGCGTACCGGATCGACGAGGCGGCGAAGCGCGGCCGGTTCGACGCTGACCGTGCCCGCGCGCTGGGGATCCACGGACCGGACTTCCGCCGGCTCGAGGCGGGCGAATCCGTGCACGTCGGCACGACCGTGGTCCACCCGGCGGACGTCATGGGCGACCCGCGCCCCGGACGCTCGATCGTCTACTCCGGGGACACGGGCCCGTCCGACGACGTCCGCCGCCTCGCGCACCGCGCCACCGTGCTGATCCACGAGGCGACCGTCGGGCAGGAGATCGAGGCGGAGGCGAACGCGTGGGGCCACTCCTCCGCGCGCCAGGCGGCCGAGCTCGCGCACCGGGCGGAAGCCTCCGCGCTTTTCCTGACTCACTTCTCCTCCCGGTACAAGGAGCTCGAGCCGCTGGAGAGCGAGGCCCGGGTCGTCTTCCCGGGCACGCGCGCGGCGCGGGACCTCCTGGACGAGCTGATCCACCAGCCATGATCACCGCCGACCTCCTCGTGACCGACGTCCGAGAGGTCGCTACCCTCGCGCGGGGGGCGGTGCCGAGGACCGGGGCGGCGATGCGGGAGCTCGGCCTCGTCCACGACGCGGCGCTCGCGGCGAGCGGAGGCCGGGTCGTCTGGGTCGGCCCCGAGCGCCACCGGGCCCGTTCGGTCCGGCTGCGCCCGGGGGCGCGCACCGTCTCGGCCGAGGGCGGCGTGGTCGTTCCGGGGTTCGTCGACGCCCACACGCACGCCGTCTTCGCCGGGGACCGGGCGTTCGAGCTGCCGCTCAAGGTCGCCGGCGCGAGCTATGCCGAGATCGCGCGCCGAGGGGGCGGCCTCTACGCGACGGTCCGGGCGACCCGCGCGGCGAGCCGCGCGCGCCTCCTCCGGGAGTCGCTCTTCCGAGTGCGCGAGATGGCCGCCCACGGCGCGACCTCGATCGAGGTGAAGTCCGGGTACGCGCTCGACGTGCCCGGCGAGCTGCGGCTCCTTCGCCTCGTGCCTCGGCTCGCCGAGCGGGCGGGGGTGACGATCGTGCCGACGTTCCTCGGAGCGCACGCCGTTCCGCTCGAGGACCGCGGTCGCGCGGACGCCTACGTCGACCGCCTCGTCCGCCACGCCCTCCCCGCGGTCGCGCGCGAACGGCTCGCGCGGTTCTGCGACGTCTTCTGCGAACCCGGGTTCTTCTCGGTGCGGCAGTCCGAGCGCCTCCTCCGCGCCGCGCTCGCGCTCGGCCTCGGCGTGAAGGTGCACGCCGAGGAGTTCCAGCTCTCGGGCGGGGCCCGCCTCGCCGCGCGCCTCGGTGCCACCTCCGCCGACCACCTGCTCCGGGCGACCGTCGACGACCGGCGCCGCCTCGCCGCCGCCGGCGTCACGGCCGTGATGCTGCCCGCGACCGCGTTCGCCGCCACCGCCGCCCGCCGGAGCCCGTGCCGGGAGTTCGTCGACGCGGGCGTGCCGGTCGCCCTCGGCACGGACTGCTCGCCGAACAGCTGGGTGACGTCGATGCCGCTCGTGCTCGCGCTCGCTGTGCACGGCGGGCGGCTCACGCCGGCGGAGGCCCTGACGGCGGCGACCGTGAACGCCGCGCACGCCTCGGGCCTCGCCGAGGCGGGCCGGCTCGTCCCGGGAGGGCCGGCGGATTTCGCGGTCTTCGCGCTCGACGCGACGGAGCAGCTCGGGTACCGGTTCGACGCGGTTCCGGTCGCGGTTTATCGTCAGGGAAAACGCGTTTCTCCCTCGTAACTCCGTCAGTACATCTAAATAGGACCCCTTCTTTTCTCGCCGACAGAGGTCGCCAAATGGCCGAAAAAGTGGGCAAGGAACAGATCAAGCGCGAGAAGGGCTACCTGTACTACCTCGGCAAGGACGGGTATCTCTGGAAGACGCCGACCAAGCTGAACAAGTCGGGCCGAAAGTCCCGGGTCGGCACGGAGAAGATCACGCGGCAGGACGGATACATGTACTTCCTCGACAAGAAGGGGTTCGTCAGCCGCGCGAAGATGAAGAACGCCTGAACGGCGCACTCCTTCCGGGGACCTTCCTTCGGGGAGGTTCCCTCCCTACCTTTTTTTCTACTCGCCGCCGCGCTCTGCGTGTCGGACCGCCTCCGCAAATAGGCGGAGCGCGTCGCCGACGACCGCCGTGACCTGTCGCAACGACCCGGACGACCCGCGGAAGTGCGAGCGGTGCGGCGCGTTCCTCTGGGTCGCCGAGGAAGGGCTCTACTGCGGGGAGTGCGGCGTGCTGATGCCGTGCACCAGGCGCGTCCGCCCGCCACCGACGGCCCCCGAAGTTCGGCGGGCGCCGAACGCCCGGCTCCGGTAACCACGGTCCGACGGCCCGGACCGCGGTTCGACGCGCGCGGTCCGGAAACGACGCGAAAAATCTTCCGGAGGAACGTCGATTAGGCTTCCAGCGACGCGTGTCGACGCGACGCGCGGGCAGTTGCGAGCGAGGCCACATATACCACATCGCACTGAGTGCCGTCCGGAGGTTTTCGACGGGTGTTCCGAGCGGCACCGACGGCGTTCCTGCGCCCTACCGGCCGG
>JASHWZ010000153.1 GCA_030043865.1 Thermoplasmata archaeon
TTCGAACGGCGTCAGGTCGCGCAGAAAGGAGAACCTCCGGGCGGCCTCGTCGCAGAGGCGGTTCCAGTTCTGCCGACGACTTCGCCCGATGAGCCTGTCGAGATCCGGCCACTCCTTCCGACCGGCGGAGAGGGTGCCGAGGACCGACTCGGGGTCGAATCCCTGGCGCTCGTTCCAGAGCTTCGCGACCGCGAGGAGTCGCGTCAAGTTCTGGTCGAAGCCCTTCTGACCGTACCGGACCGCATCGTAGAGGTCCCGTTCGGTCGCCCGTTGCTGGATCGCTCGGAGCTTCTCGGCGATCGCCTCCTCGAGACGAAGGCAGGGGATCTCGGGGGCTGCGAAGGGGAGCGACGGGTAGTACAGCTGTGGGATCGGCCGCCACCGAGCGGCCGGGAGGAACGGTGCCTCGCGGTAGCTGATCTCGAGCCGGAACCGGCCTTCGTCCCACTCGTGGCCGTATTCCACCGCGCACGCCCAGTTCCTCGCCGCGGTCCGATACGGGTCGGCCACTCGGAACGTCACCCCGAAATGCGGCGAAGCGAAGCCCGCATCGAGCACCTCCCGGGGATCCTCCGGAAGCCCCGTGTTGGTGAAGTCGAGGTCCTCGCTCAACCGACCGGCGTCGCCGGTCACCATCATCCGGACGTACGTCCCGCCCTTGAAGACGAGCCGCTCGACGGTCCCGGCGCTCGCCAAGGCGTCCAGCGCGTAGAGCAGCACCACCTCCTGCTGGGCGATGTGAAGGTCCACACCCATCCGGTTGGCGAATCGGTTCGCCACCGTGCGAGGGATCAAGGGATCTCTCCTTCGGCGAACAGCTGGGCGTCGGAGACGTTCCGGATGACGTGCCAACGGTCGTCGCGGGGCCCGGCGCGACCCCCGGTGGAGGAGGGCCCTAGGGGCACGTACGGGTCCGTCGCGCGCGCGAGCCGAGCGCGGACCCAGGCCGCGGGAGGACGGACGGACGGGCGCACGCGTTCCGAGAGGAACCCCGCCCGGAGGGCGAGGCTGCGGCGGCCGAAGCGGTCGAGGTAGGAGCCGAACCGCCGCCAGTCAATCCTCGGTTTCGCCTGGGCGAAGATCTGAGCCACGCCGCCGAGACCTCCCGAGAGCTCGGGGCGGTTCAGGCAGTCCAGCACGGTGCGCTCGGGATCGCTGACGACCAACCGTTCGCCTCGGCGGTCGATCGACGTCGTGCCGAAGAAGAGGGGCGGGCCGCAGTGGACGACCCGGAACCGGGCGGGAGGCCGCTCGTACGTCGCGGAGCGGGCGGTCGAGACGAGATAGTACGTCCGGCTCGCTTGCGGAAGGAAGCCGTGCAACTCCGCGGCGGTCGCGAAGGCGAAGTAGTACGGCGCGACCAGCCGGCGGCCGAGTCGGAACGGGTCGGTGTCCGGGAGCGCCTCGGGACCGCCGCGGCTGGGGTTGAGAAGGTACGTCCCGCGCCGCACCCGCTGGAGCCACCCGTCCCGGACAAGGTCGTGGGCGAGCTTCCGGGCGAACCCCGGGGTCACCCCGGCGCGCTGTTCGATACCGGCGAGCGTGACCAGCTCCTGCCGTTCGGCCTCCAGCGACAGGATGACCCGCGCCTCGGTCTGGGAGAGGGACCGATACTTCACGGCGGAACGATGTGTTCTGAATACATGAAAGTTACTGATTTCGTAACCAGACAAATATGGGCACACTCGTCCGACCGGCCCCTCCCGGTCGACGGGCGGACCGCGCTCGAGATCGGAGGGACCGGTTTCGGAACACGCGAACGGTGCGATCGGCCGGTCGGACCGTAGCGGGATCTCGCAACGAATTCTCACTGGCGCGTAGCGATTGGGAATCGGCGGTTCCACGAGAGAGAACGGCGCGAAAATTTCCACGTCGAACGGTGCGGAAATCCCAGAAATTCGGAAAGCCGGTGGGTGGGTATTTATCCCCATTCATGCGTGTTAGCTGCATCGGGCTCTCCCGTCGAGGGGGAGCCGACCGAGGAGGGAAGGACGAGGATGACGGACCCAAAGTGCGAGGGTTCGGTCGGAACCGGCCTGGCTTCCTTCGGAATTTTTTCGGACCAAGAGACAGCGTCTGCTAACGCCGCCCGGGTCGACGATTGGCACCAGGAGCGCCGCGCGCTTGCCGTGCACGGCGTCCCTTCCGGGGAGTGGCAAGGCAGCATGTGGCGCTCATCGATCTAGCCTGGCAGCTCGCCGAGGCCGGGGGCATCGCGGCCGCGATCGCGGGGGGACTCTGGGTCGCGTACACCCGGTGTAGTGTACAGGTCCCGCCGAACCGAGCGCTGGTGCTGTTCGGCCGGAAGGCTCCCCGCTCCGCTCCCGACCCGACCGTCATGCCGTTCGACGTGACCGTACGGCGGCCGAAGATCGTGGTCGGGGGTCGGGCGGTCGTCGCTCCGTGGGACCGAGGCGTCGGGTACCTCTCGCTCGCCCCCGTCGTCGTGGACGTCACGGTGCGGTCGATGCACGCGCTCGAGGGGAGCCGGGCCTCGGGCTGGGAGGTCCGAGCGCAGGCCCACGCCAAGGTGCCCGCGATGCCGAACTTCCTGTCGATGGCGTCGGAGAACCTGCTCGGGAAGACGGAGGAGGAGGTACGCTCGCTCGTTGCCCGGACCCTGGAGGGCGCGATCCCCGCGGTGCTGGCGCGCATCAATACCGACGCGGGAGAGCCCGACTGGGACCGCCTCGCCGCGGAGGTCCAGGCGTCGGCTGCCCCCGACCTGGTCGGGGTGGGCCTCGCGATTCGCACCCTCACGATCACCGAACTGCACCGGATCCTCCCGCCCCCACTGGCCCCCGGCTCGGCGCGAGGCGACGCGGACCCCCAGGCCGACGAGTCGTTGGACACGCTCAGCGCGCAGCTGAGCGCCCTCGACGCGCGGCTCGCGCGGACGGAGCGAGTGCTCCGCATCCTCGGGGGGGAGATCCAGCAGACGAGCCGCCGCTCTGGGGACGAGCCCGACACGTCCCGGTCCGGCGCGGTGTTCGACCAGCCGCTCGGGTCCGAGGCGGCGCTCGTCGGCACCGAGCGCCCGCTCCCGTTCCCTCACGATCCTTCGGGGGGCGAGTACTCGCCCCAATCGCGCACGTCGCCCTGGGGCGACCCCGCACAAGAGCGGTCGCGCGACTCTTGGCCCCCGTAGGACGGAAAAAGGAGAGAGAGAACCATGTGTCCAGCGGCGATTTTGGGCGACCGTGCGTGCGGAAAGACGACCTTCCTCGGGCTGCTCTACGCGGCCCAGGTGAAGTACGGAACCAGGGTGTCGGATTCGTTCCGATTCCACGCCCCGCTCCAGTCGTTGCGTCTGATGAGCCAGGTCTACGAGGGGATGAAGGACGCCCGATTCCCCGGGGCCACGCTCAAGGACGAGATGACCGAGATCGGTTTCGTCTTCGGGTACCGAAAGCCCCTCTCGGGCCGGCTCCCGGCGTCCCTGAAGGACAAGAACTGGGTGAATCCGTTCGCCAAGCTCTCGTTCGCCGCGTTCGA
>JASHWZ010000154.1 GCA_030043865.1 Thermoplasmata archaeon
TCAGCGCAACTCGCGCTCGATCTCGCGCAGCTCCGCTTCCACGTCCTGCTCCGCGGCCTTGGCGTGGACCTCGACGTCCTCGACGAACTCTCGCCAGACGCGCGAGAGGAGCGGCCCGACCGCAAAGATGACCGCCGAGAGCGTCGAGCCGACCGAGACGAACGCCATGATCGACGCGAAGATCTTGCCCGAGTTCGTGACGAGGGCGAACGGCGGACCCTGCCCGGTCGCGAGCATGCTTTCGAAGTAGAACGCGTTGATCCAACCCTGGCCCTCGATCAGGTGGAAGCCGACCGTGCCGATCACCTCGGCCGCGAGGACCGCGGTGATCGCGATGAGCGCTCTCCGCGTGCGGTTCCGAGCGGGTCGACCCGGCTCGGAACCGACCCGTCGACCGGCGGGTGCCCGTCGCGGCGTTCCCGGAGCGACGTTCTCGTCGGCGCGGGCGCCCTCGACGACGTTCACGCCGGAGAAGCTCCGGCCCGGGGGGAATGAAGGTTGCTGCCGACGGGAACTCGGCGCGCCGACCGTCGCCGGGTTCCCCGGGTCTTCACTCGTTTCGGGGCGCGCGCGAGCCCCAGACGAAGAACGCCACGAGGGCGGCCACGATCCCGAGGGTCGTGCCGAGGTCGCCCGCCGACAGGGCCGCGTTCCCGGCGTAGTAGGACATCTCCCAGACCGCGCCGATGGCGGCGGCCCCGGCCGCGATCCCGAAGGCAGCGAACGGACCGATGCCGCCCTCCCGAGGGGGTGGGGAGGTCGTCACGGCCCGGTCGCCCACAGCACCCCCCAGAGACCCATGACCCAGCCGGTCTGGATCCCGGTATCGCTCCCCGAATCGTGCCCGGGGTTGTACGAGTAGTCGACGGGATGGACCAACCCGTAGAGGTACACGCCGGGCACGATGTCCGCGGTCAGGTTCTCCACCCGGTCGATCGCGAGCGGCGCGGTCACGACGGCCGTGAGCCCCGACGGGCCACCGAGGCGGTACAGGCCGGTCGTGAACGGGAGCGTGTAGTTGTGCGCGATGACGTACTGCTGCTGCTGGTTCGGGTTGTTCGACGTGACATTGACGAGGTAGTTGTCGAGGCCGATGCTGGAGAGCGGCACCGTCCAGGAGACGGTGCGGTTGTCGCCGGTCGCCCCGACGGTCGTCTCGAGGGTCGGCCCCGGGACGGAGTCGTTGAAGAGTCCCTCCGCGTTGCCCACCAGCGGACCGGACCCGAGCGGCTCGACCGGCGGGTTGTAGATGTCGCCGAGCCCGTCCACGGACTCGAAGGCGGCGAGCGACGCGCCGGTCGCGTTCGCCGGCGGCAGCACCACGAGCGCCGCGACGTCCTGTCCGAACCACGGGCCGTCGTACTCTCCGTCGGGCGCCCCGTAGACGCCGGGTTCGCTCGGTGCCTGGAAGACCGCGTACGAGGTCGAACCGGGGACGACCTGAACGTCGACCACGCCGGCGTCTCGGAACGGCAGGAGGAACGACTGGGTCGCACCGGACGCGGAGAGGTTCAGCTGGACCCACGCTCCGGCGTACGCGACCACGGCGTTGTCGAACGTGCCGGTGATCGCTCCGCTTTCGTTCGCGGTCCAGTAGTACTGAACGGCGGACATCGCCACGTATTCGGAGGCGGGAGGGTCTCCGCTGGTCCCGTTGACCGCGTTGCCGACCCCGAACGCTCCCGGCGTCGCCGCGACGACGACGACCGCGAGGAGGACCACCACGGACGCGACCCATGCCTTCTCCGCTCGCTCCCGTCGCGCGCGGGGCACCTGCCGGACGAACGGAATGTCGTCGATCGGGACCCGCGCCGAGCGCGGGGCGGTCGACTGGGCGGCCCGACGGACGGCTTCGTCGAACGAGAGACCGGACGCACTGAACAGCTCCCCTCGGAAGACGGTGAGGAACCCGTTCGCGACGAGGAACAGCTGGCCCACCAGGAGCACGATGATGCCCCCGAACAGGACGATCTCGTAGAGCGTGATCGCCGGAACGATCGGAAGGATGTACTCCCGGCGGAGCACGCCGAGGTTCCCGAGCTCGTCGAACGCGAGCACGAGGACCGTCCCGCCGACGAGGGTGAAGAGGAAGTGCACCCGGGCGAGCGCGGCCGAGAACCACTGGCGGCCGGTGAGGATCGGGAAGAACGCGTAGAGCAGGGCGTACGCGCCCGCGACGATCGCGAGGATCGTGATCGTATGGAAGTGGGCGAGCACGAACAGGCTGTTGTGGACGTCCACGTCGAACGGGATCGTCGCGAGCTCGGGACCGGTCAGGCCGCCGAAGATCGCGCCAGCGAACGAGAGCAGCGCGAACAGGGCGACCGCGTTCCACTCCCACTGGCGGCGCGGGACCCCCTTCACGGTCATCCAGACCGAGAAGAACGTGATCGCGGACGGGACGACGATCGCGAAGGAGAGCACCATCGTCAGCCACGTCGACCAGGCCGGGACCGGCGCGAGGTAGAGGTGGTGGATCCCGAGCAAGGGCGTCAGCACGACGAAGCCGATGGCGGACGCCACCGCGAACCGGTAGCTGTAGATCGGGCGGCGGGCGAGGATCGGGATCAGGAGGTAGAGCTCGATGATCGGGATCAAGAACAGCACGTAGACGAGGGCGTGCCCGAACATCCAGAAGATCACCTGGTTCGCGATCGGACTGATCGCCCACCCGGCGTACGCGGTGCCGATGTCCCAGACCGTGGAGACGATCAGCGGGCCGTAGGTGAGCGGCATCAGGACGAGGGTCCCGACGACGAACCAGAGGAACACCGGGAACCGGCGGCCCGCGGCCTGGGGGTGCGCGCGGTACCAGTCGACGAGATGCACGACGACCCAGACGGTCCACAGGAGGACCGCCGCACAGAGAGCGAGCCAGCCGAGGAACCAGAGCGGGCTCACGACGTAGGCGCTCTGCCCGTCGACCCCGAGCGGGGAGAGGAAGTACCAGCCGACCGCC
Source organism: Thermoplasmata archaeon (assembly GCA_030043865.1). GTDB lineage: Archaea > Thermoplasmatota > Thermoplasmata > Lutacidiplasmatales > UBA184 > Lutacidiplasma. The sequence goes on from JASHWZ010000154.1 coordinate 2,960, forward strand.
GGGAAGTAGTTGTCGTTGAACGGGAAGAGGTAGACCGGGCCCTGGAGCAGCAGCATCGAGCCGTTCAGGAGGACCGCGACGGCGTAGAGGCTCCACTTGTGCCGGGGCGTCACGCCGAGCGCGTTGACGACCAGGAGCCCGAGGACCGCGATCTCGACCTGCTGGGCGAAGCCGAACAGCTCGCGGATGCCGTGCAGGGTGACGGAGGAGTAAATCTCGACGTTCGACAGATGCAGCGTCGACTGCGTCGCGTACGCGACGACCTGCGTCTGGAACCCGAACGCGTCGAATCCGCCGACCGCGCCCCAGAAGAGCCCGGCGATCAGCATCAGCATCGTGATGCGGGTCATCCAGTCACGCTGGAGCAGGAACACTCGGTCGAACAGCCGGAGCTTGGCGAGCCGCTGGCGGATCGCGTCCTCGGTCGCGTCCAGGAACTGGATCAGGGCGGGCGGTCGCTCGAAGACCGGGACGCTCTGCTCCTCGGCCCCGGTCTGCGACGGACGGAGTTCCGGTCCGGACACGGCCGTCTGCCGCGCAGCCCCTCCGCACGACCGGACCGGCGACTTATCTCACCGAGGAACGAACCGACTCCACGGCGATCGGAAGACGCCCCGATTCGTCCGCCGGCGCTCGATCGTCCCCGGACCACGAGGCGCCGCCCCGCGCGTCGACCGTCCCGCACGTCGTCGGTCGGCCGTCGCCGGACGGCCGATTAATAGGTCCGCGGCGTCCGTGGGGACGGAGTCTGGGTAGGTCCGATGCCCGACCGCGAAGTACACGTGCGAACCGCGCAGCGAGAGATCGATTGCTTCCTCGCCTTTCCGGAGGCGAAGGGCGGTAAGCGACCGGCGGTCGTCGTGATCCATGAGATCTTCGGTCCCGACGCGCACATCCGGGACGTCGCCCACCGGTTCGCCGCGGAGGGGTACGTCGCCGCCGCCCCGAACCTGTTCACCGGGGAGCTCCAGCACCTTCTGACCCCCGCGAACATCGGGCTCGCGATGCAGTCGTTCGCCCAGGCGCCGCCCGACCTCCGACGCGACCCGGCCAAGCTCGCGGAGTTCGCGGCGACCCAACCCCCCGACCGGCGACCGATCCTCGAGGCGTTCGGCCGGGTGTCGAGTCCCCCGGTCCAGGCGGAGTTCGCCCAGGAGCTCCTCGCCGTGACCCGGTACCTCCGTTCCCTGCCCGAGGTCGATGGACATCGGGTGGGATCGGTCGGCTTCTGCTTCGGGGGAGCGATGTCCGCCCGCCTCGCGACGGTCGACCCCGATCTCCGGGCCGCCGTCATCTTCTACGGACAGAACCCGCCGCTCGACGACGTGCCCAAGATCCGGGCAGATGTGCTGGGTCTCTACGGCAGCGAGGACCCCGGCATCACGGCGACCGTGCCTCAGCTCGCGGCGGCGATGAAGGCCGCCGGCCGGTCGTTCGACTACCATGTCTATCCGGGAGCGAAACACGCGTTCTTCAACGACACTCGGCCGTCGAACTACCACGCCGATAGCGCGAAGGATGCCTGGCCGAGGATCCTCCGCTTCTTCGACGCTCGCCTCAAAGCGTAACCGGCTTCCGAGCACGCCCGTCGGGGCGTGCCTCACAGGGTCCGCACGAGCGCGATGACGACGAGGATCGCGCCGATGGCGGCGAGGAGCGCTCCGGGCCAAAGGAGCGCGTAGTTGAGAACCCCGTTCGCGCACCCGGCCGACCCGCAGGCCCCGCCGGCGCCGAGGCTCGTGACGAGCGCGTCGGCGCCGAGGAGGAACGCCCCCACGACGAGCGCGGACGCGCCGAGGACCAGTTGGATCCAGCGGGCATCTCGATACGGCGAGTCGACCGGGTCCACCTGAATCCGCGGCAGGACGTAGTTCCCGAGCGTGGGCACCGGTCGCGGCACCGGAATGCGGCTGCCGCACTTCTCGCAGAACGCGCTCGTCCGAGGGATGATCGACCCGCAGACCGGACAAGGCCGGGTCGACATCGCCCGGTCAGCGGCGGCCGGGCCTCTTCTACCCGCGCTTCGAGCCCCACGGCGGGGCTCGGGGGGACCGCACGACACGCGCGGCGGCGAGCCGGGTGACGACTCCCCCGCCGACGATCCACGCGCCGGTCGCGCGATTGGGCGACGCGGTCCCCGTCAGGGATCCGCTCCGAGGGCACACGTGCCGAACGGCGCGTATGGGTCCTCGTAGAGGGCGGCGATGTCCCCTACCGCCGAGCGTCAGCGTCCGCGGACCGGGGGGCGCAATCCCTGGCGGGTTCCGTTCGGTAGCGTTTAAGCGGGAGCG
>JASHWZ010000020.1 GCA_030043865.1 Thermoplasmata archaeon
GGCGGCGCGACCGTTATAGTACCGGGGCGCGCTCGGCGGCGCATGCCGCCGATCCGTCGGGTCCACGACCTGACCGCGCTCCTCGAGACCCACATGCCCGTCTGGCCGACCTCACCGCTGCCCACGTTCGAGCCGGTCGGATTCGTTCCGCGGGACGGCTACTCGATCGAGCGGGTCTCCTGCCTGACCCATACCGGCACGCACATGGACGCGCCGTACCATTTCCTCGAGGACGGACTGACGGTAGACCGCATTCCCCCGACTCAGCTCGTGGGGTCGGCGGCGGTGCTGGACGTTCGGAACGACGTGGAGGGGACGATCATCTCCCCTCGGGCCCTCGAGCGGCACTGGCCCAAGAAGGGTGCGCCCGAGATCGTCCTGCTCCGTACCGATTGGAGCCAGCGTCGTGCCCCGACGCGCGCGTACCTGTATGAGTTCCCGGGCCTCGACCCGGCGGCCGCCGAATGGCTGGTCAAAAAGAAGGTCAAGGGGGTCGGCACCGACACTCTCGGGATCGACCCGTTCACGAACGCGAAGTTCGAAGCTCACAAGGTGTTGCTGGGCAAGGGGATCTGGATCCTCGAAGCGCTCGACCACTTGGACCAGCTCGCGGAGGGCGTCGAGTACACGCTCGTCGCCGGTCCGCTCAAGATCTCGGGCGGGAGCGGGGCGATGGCCCGGGTCCTCGCGATCGAGAGCTAGGTTCCGCTATGCCTCTCGCCTCCGGACTGCGCGACGCGCGCGTGCTCGTGACCGCGGCCAGTCAGGGCATCGGGTACGGGTGCGCGGAGGCGTTCCTCGGCGAGGGTGCCCGGGTCGTCATCAACTCCTCGAATGCGGAGCGCCTCGCCGCGGCCGTCGCGAGGCTGAAAGCGCGGGGGGAGGTCCACGGCGTCGTCGCCGACCTCGCTCGGCATGCCGACCTCGACCGGCTCCTCGCCGAGACCGTCGAGCGGCTGGGCGGGCTGGACACCCTCGTGTACGTCACCGGTTCCCCTCACCCGGGCGTGTTCCTCGAGCAGGGGTACGACGACTGGGAACGCGCGGCCGCGCTGCTCGTGGTGAGCCCCTCGTACCTCGCACGGAAGGCGGCCGAAGCGATGCTCGAAGGGTCGACCCGCGGCCGGATGGTGTTCCTGACGTCGGTCGCGATCCGCGAGCCGATCGCGAACCTCGCGACGTCGAGCGTCTGTCGGATCGCCGTCGCGGGCCTCGTACGGACGCTCGCGCGCGAGCTCGGACCGAAGGGGATCCGCGTGAACGGCGTCGTCCCGGGCTACATCCGGACCGCCCGCGTCGAGGAAGTCACCCGCGACGCCGCCCACCGCCGCGGGATCCCCCCCGAGGAGGCGCTGCAGGGCCTCGAACGCGAGATCCCGCTCGGTCGCATCGGCTCCCCGGAAGAGCTCGCGCGCGCAGTCGTGTTCCTCGGCAGCGACCTTTCCAGCTACGTGACCGGGGCGATGCTCCCGGTGGACGGCGGCTATCTCCGGTCGACGGGCTGACGCGCTACGGTCGGTCCGGCGGCACGGTCTCGCCGAGGAAATCCTCGCGCCGGGGAGTGAACACGTCGAGGATGATCGTCGGACCCGAGGGGTCGGAAAGGAGTTCGTGCGGCACATCGCTCGGCACGGTGTACGACGACCCGACCGTCAGCTGCCAGGTCTCCCCGCCGACCCGGAAACGGCCGCCGCCCTGGAGGACGGTGCCGGATTGAACGTGGGGATGGGTGTGCCGCGGAAAGGTGGTCGCGGGGTCGATCCGATAGAGGACCATCATCACCCCGGCGTCGTGGGCCAAGATCCGCCGTCGGACCCCCGGCAGGATCTCGTGCCACGCCTCCGGCTTGTCCTCCCAGAGCGGCATGGCTCGGCCACCGCGGGACGGTATTTCCCGCTGTCGTCCCGGGGGCTCACGCGAGCGCGCGCGCGAGGTCGTCGGTGAGGTCGCGGGCGTCTTCGACCCCAACGCTGAACCGCAGCAGGCCCTCGCGGATCCCTTGCTGCTCTCGCAGCGCCTTCGGCACCGACCGGTGGGTCATCAGCGCCGGCACGTTGACGAGCGACTCCACGCCGCCCAAGCTTTCGGCGAGCGTGAACACCTTGAGCCGCCGGACCACCCGACGCACCTCGGCGAGCCCGCCCTTCAGCTCGGCCGATACCATCCCGCCGTAGTCGTCCATCTGCCGCCGCGCGACCGCATGCCCGGGATGGCTCATGAGCCCCGGGTAGAGCGTTCGCGCGACGCGACGGTGATGGGAAAGGAAGTCGGCGACCCGAGCCGCGTTCTTGCAGTGTGCTCGCACGCGCAACCCCATCGTCCGGATCCCCCGCAGCACGAGGAAGCAGTCGAGCGGACCGGGCACGCCCCCCTGGGTGTTCTGGTACCACCGGTACTTCTCGAGGAGCGAGCGGCGCCGGAAGACGAGGGCGCCGCCGATGAGGTCGCTGTGCCCTCCGAGGTACTTCGTGGTCGAGTGCACGACGACATCGGCGCCGAAGGCGAGGGGACGCTGGAGCACGGGCGAGGCGAACGTGTTGTCGACCGCGACGCGGGTACCGTGCTCCCGCGCGACGGCGGTCGCCCCGCGAAGGTCGGTGATCTTGAGGAGCGGGTTCGTCGGGGTTTCGAGGTACAGGAGGTCGGCCTTCGGCCGTTCGGCGAGCGCCCGACGGACGTTCGCGAGGTCGGTGGTGTCGATGAAGTCGACCCGAACGCCGTGGCTCCGGGCGACCTGGAGCAGGCGCCAGGTTCCGGCGTAGAGGTCGTCTCCCGCCACGATCCGGCTCCCGCTCGGATACGCCATCAGGAGCGCCGAGGTCGCCGCGAGCCCGGACCCGAAGGCAAGCGCCCCGGCCCCGCCCTCGAGCCGGCTGAGGACCCGCTCGAGCGCCGCTCGGGTGGGGTTGCCGGTCCTCGAGTAGACGAACCCTCGCGCCTTGCCGGGCGCGAGCTCCGCGTACGTCGAGGTGAGGTAGACCGGAACATTGACCGCTCCCGTCTGGGGGTCCGGCTCCTGGCCGTCGTGGATCAGGCGAGTGTCCCACTCCATCGCCCCTCCCCGAGGCGAAAGCCTCCTTCAAAGATTCCCTAGGGTCCGGGAAGAACCGCGTCCCGCCCGCAGAAACGGGGGCGTTCGCTGACATTAAGAAGGCGGATTGAGTCGCGCGCTAGGCCCTGCTAGGCTCTAGCACAGGGAGCGTCGGGGCGAACGGGTGGAATCCAGAATGAGCGCTGCAACCAGCACGGAGTCGGCCGGCACCGTCGTGAACTTGCCCGCCTCGGAGACGGTGGCGCAGGAACTCGGCAGCAAGGACGTCTACGTTCGGCAGTCGTCCGGCCTCGTGCGGACGGTCAGCGCCCGGACCGCGCTGCTCGCGAACCTCGTGGGGATGGGCATCATCGTCAATTTCTTCTGGATCACGGAGGCGTCCGCATTCTACCCGAACGCGAACCTGATCACGACGGTCGGGATCGGCGTGCTGATCAACGTCGCGGTCGGCTACGTCTATTGGATGCTCGCGAGCGCGATGCCGCGTTCGGGCGGCGACTACATCTTCGTGGGCCGGATCTTCCATCCGTCGATCGGCCTCGGGGTCAACCTGTTGTTCTCCGTCGTCTTCGTCACCTGGGCGGGCCTGTTCGCCTACTTCACCGCCTACTACGCGCTCCCGACGATGCTCGCCGCGTACACGCTCGCGGGCGGTAGCACCGGGGCGCTGAGCGCGGCGACGACGTTCCTCGGCACGGCCACGAACGGCTGGTTGACGAACAGCGTGTTCTGGGTCGGACTCCTCGTCCTCCTGCTCGTGTTCGCGGTCAGCTTCCTCCCGACCAAGTGGATCTTCCGGGTCTCCGTAGCGCTGTTCGCCGGCTCGGCGATCATCTTCGTCCTGATGATCGGGATCCTGCTCGCGACGCCCCAGTCGACGTTCGCCGCCGACTTCAACGCCAACCCGATCTACGGGACCAGCTACCAGGCGCTCGTACAAAATCTCCCGATCACCACGACCGGGACGTTCTTCGGTGTCGTCTACACCATGCTCAGCTTCATCGGCTATGCCAATAGTTCGTACTACGGCGGAGAGATCCGCGGGAACCCGACGCGGACCCAAGGGCTCGCGATCTTCGGCGCCCCGATCCTGTTCGCGGCGCTGATCGGCGGTCTCTATGCGGCCTCCTACTACACCTTCGGCCGCGGCTTCTTGATCGGGCTCAGCTCCGCCTACTTCGGTGCTCCCGGCACCGCCTGGCCCGGCCCGCTGTATCTCGCCGCCTACATCGTGCACAACCCGCTGCTCGCGGCGTTCCTGTCGTTCGGGCTCGTCCTGACGTTCTTCGGGTTCTCGCTGATCTACTTCGTGCTCCCGACCCGGAACCTGTTCGCCTGGTCGTTCGACCGAGTGCTCCCGTCGTTCTTCACGAAGGTCACGCGGAACGGCGTCCCGTGGGTCGCCGTGCTCACGCTCGCGATCGGGGCGTTCATCTCGCTCGTGATCCAGACCTTCTACCCGACGTACTTCGACTACGCGACGCTCGGCTACTCGAACTTCGGCTTCTGGTTCGCGGTCGGCATCGTCTGCCTCGCCGGCGCGCTGTTCCCCTTCATCCGGAAGCGCATGTTCGCGCAGGCGCCCGCGATAGTCCGCGCGCGCCTCGGGCCGGTGCCGGTCCTGACGATCGTCGGCGTGGCGGCCTTCGCCGCTTCCTGGTTCGTCAGCTACGCGGCCTCGACGGGGAACTACCTCGGCATCACGAGCGGCTACAGCGTCAACGACCTGCTGTTCCTGCCGATCGTTTTCGTCCTGGGGATCATCATCTACTTCGTCTCGTACGCGATCCAGCGCTCGCGGGGAGTACCCGTCGACCTGATCAGCAAGGAGTTGCCTCCCGACTGATTCCGCGCGGGGGTCCGGCGGACGGCGTCCGTTAAGCCGTCCTAGGGGCTCGCACGACCCCGTGGCTGAGGTCGTCGACCTGGTCATCGACCCCTTGCGGGGGGAGCGCCTCTCCATCGAGCTCCCGCTCACGACCCGCATCTCGCCCGAGACCGCCCGCGCGGAGCTCGGGCTGCCGGGCTGGGTCGACGTCTCGGACCCGATCGTCGCGCGCGCGCTGCTCCTGCTTCGCGCCGCCCGCCGCGCGGACCCGCCGGTCGCGCTCGCGCTCCTCGGGGGTGCGGCGCACCGACTCCGATGCCCCTCGAGCAACCGGGCCGACCTCGGCTTGCGCCGCCCGCTCCACGACCTCGATGTCGCATGTCTCCACAAAGAAGTGCGCGCGGTCCGCCGGCTCCTCGAATCGGTTCACGAGCGGGAGGGCAGCGGGCTCCGGTTCTTCGAGACCTCGGGGGATCGGATCTTCAACTCCCTCAGCGAGGGCCGCCGTCTCCGGTTTCACATGGTCCTCGGGCAGGAGGGAGCGAGCGTCTCGCTCGGCAGCGTCGACCTCCTCGCGGATGAATTCCGCTTCTGTCATCGGATCGACCTGCGCGAGGACGTCCGAGGAGCGGCCGAGCAGCACGGCACCCTCAGCCCGGCCCTCCTCCTGCTCGCCAAGATGCAGTACATCCAACGGGTGCCGTTGGAGGCGCGGGCGAAGGTGGCCGACCGGGTGCTGGAGCCGTTCGGACGGCACGACCTCTTGATCGGCCCCGAGACGAAGGACGTCCGCGACCTACTCGCCCTTCTCCTCGACCACCCGATCGAGGCGGGAGGGGACGGCATATCGCCGGACCGGCTCCGCGAGATCCTCGGCGGCGACTGGGGGTTCTGGAAAACGGTGTCGCTGAACGCGGGGCTGCTCGAACGCTCCCCGATCCTGGCGGGCCTGCCCGAGTCGGCCCGCGCGACCGTGCGCCCCCGGCTCGACGCGCTCCGCGGGATTCTCGGGTCGCTGACGCCCAAGCGTCGCCTCGCGTTCCTCGGCGGGCCGTGGTGGGAAGAGGTCGACGAACAGCCGTCCGTCGTCGGCATCGCGACCGTCGCGAAGTGAGCGGGCGTCAGCCGCTGGTGAGCACCGCGGAGCGAACGCTCCGATCGTCGAGGTCGACGACCGCGCCGAGGAGGGCGCCCTCCGAGTAGGCACTCCCGCAGTTCATCGAGAGCGTCCGGCCGAACGTCGTCGTCCCCCGCGACTCGTGGATGTGGCCGTGCAAGCCCAACAGCGGCTGGTGCCGTTCCAGCGCCGCGCGGACCGCCGTGCTCCCGACGTGGACGTACTCGGGGTCGCCGCCCGGGCTCATCACTTTGGTGAGGTTCGCGTCGAGCTTCGGAGCGAGGTCGAGCGGGACACCGAACGGCGGCACGTGCGCGTTCAGGACGGCGTTCGACGGGTCGTCGAGCCGTCCGAACCCCTCGTCGAGGCGCCGGGCGATCTCCTCCTCCGGCAGCTCCCGGTGGGTCCTCCACGGCGTGGGATTGCTGTAGGGGAGCGTGAGGAGCTCGTGCCGGTCGTCGAGCCGGAGCACCTGGAGGTCCGTCAGCTCCGCGAGCGGGTCGGCGTCGATCACCCGCTCCATCGGCGTGAGGTCGTCGTTGCCGAGCCCGAGCAGGAGTCGGGTCTCGGTGCCCTCGAGGCGCGGTCGCGCCCAGTCCAGCCAGCGGCCCAGCTCCGTGCAGGCCCGGCGCTCGAACACCGCATCGAGCGCCCCCGGTCGGGCGCGCAGCTCCTCCCACTCGGCCTCCGTGGTACGGAACGGGACCGTCGCCGCGTCGCGCAGGGACGACTCGAGCTTCTCGAGCTCGGCGTCGCCGACCGCCGTCCGCGCCGTGCCCTCGACGCGCGCCGTCCAGCCCGCCGGCCCGGCGAAGATCGGCGTCAGGGTCTTGGCCGCGATGTCGCCGCCGACGAGCAAGACGTCCGCGCGGTACACCTTCGCGGCGTTGACGAACTTTCGCCAGCAGATCGCGGAGCCGTGAAGGTCCGCGACGAAGAAAATCCGGGTCGGCTTCGCCACCGGTGAATCCCTACGGGGCGGTGGAGCCGAGGGCGAGCCAAAAGATTACCGGGGTGCCGGAGGCACCCTGCGCCCGGGGGACGAGCGTCCCTCGGGCGCCGGAAAAGGTTGAGTGGGGCGGGGACGACCGTCTAGTCTTCGCCGAAGTCGCCGCCGCCCATTCCGCCCATGCCACCCATCCCGCCCATGCCGCCGCCGGGTCCGCCGGGGCCGCCGGAAGGGGGTGGGCTCGACTTGGACGCGATGACGTCGTCGATCCGCAGGATCATCACCGCGGCGTCGGTGGCGCTCTCGATCGCCTGGCGACCGACCCGGATCGGCTCGATGACGTGGAGGTGGTTCATGTCGTCGACCTTGCCCGCGACGACGTTCACCCCGGCCGCCTTCTGGCCGCCCTTGTGCGCCTTCCGCAGCTCGATTAGGATGTCGATCGGGTCGAGTCCCGCGTTCTCCGCGAGGGTGCGCGGGATCGCTTCCAGCGCCTCCGCGAAGCTCTCGAACGCGATCTGCTCGCGCCCGCCGATCTTGGCCGCCTCGTCCCGCAGCTCGAGCGCGAGCTCGGCCGCCGTGGCCCCGCCGCCGACGACGAACTTGCCGTCCTCGACCGCGACCGCGACCACGTTGAGCGCGTCGTCCAGGGACCGCTCGATCTCATCGAGCACGTGCTCGGTGCCGCCCCGCATCAGGATCGACACCGCGCGCGCCTTCTTCGCGCCGGTGACGAACGTGAGCGCGTCGTCGCCGATCTTCCGCTCCTCGACGAGCCCGGCGCTCCCGACGTCCTCGGGGGTCAGTTCGCTGACCTTCGAGACGATGTTCGCGCCGATCGCCTTCGCGAGCTTCTCCATGTCGGACTTCTTCACGCGGCGGACCGCGTAGATGCCGTCCTTCGCGAGGTAGTGCTGGGCGAGGTCGTCGATCCCCTTCTGGCAGAGGACGACGTTCGCGCCCGACTTCTTCACCTGGTCGACCATCCGGCGCAGCATGTTCTCCTCCTCCTGGAGGAACGCGTTCAGCTGCGTGGGGTCGTTGATCTCGATCTTCGCGTCGATCTCGGTCTTCTTGATCTCGAGCGCCGCGTCGAGGAGCGCGATCTTCGGGTTCTCGACCCGCGTCGGCATCCCGGCGTGGACCTTCTCCTTGTCCACGATGACGCCCTCGATGAGCGAGGTGTCGGAGA
>JASHWZ010000155.1 GCA_030043865.1 Thermoplasmata archaeon
GATCAGTTCCAACGACGACGGAACGAACGCCCCGAAGTAACTCGCGAGCACGTAGAGTATCCCCGCGAGGAGGAGGACGAAGGCGAAGATCGCGATCAAGACCGAGATGATGGCGACGCCGATCGGACGCTGCGGCACGAGCGGGGTCGGCTCCCAGCGCGGCGGCAGCCGGTCGAACGTCACCGGCGTGTCGGCGGACGATGCGGCGGACGTGCTCGGGCTCATGGGCCGTACGCGGAGGAACGAGCCGACGGTGAGAATTTGTAGGTTGCGTTCGAGGCGGTGGGCCCGTCCGGGCTGCCACGAGACCCGTACGAGTGTCCCCCCGGGGCCCCGGCGAAATTCGGGAGGGAACGCGCCGGCGCACCGGCGGCGGAGGCCCCCGGCTCGTAGCTCCGATCCCGAAGGATCCGTAGCCCGCAAGGGGTGCCGCATTTCCGCTGAGCCGCCCGGGACGGCCACTACCATCTCCGAAACCGCGCGCGGTCGGAAGTGAACCCTGCCCCTTCGATCCTCCGAGGACGACCCTCGCGCCGTCGGCCGTCACGCAGCGGCGACTCAACTCGAGCCTTCGGCGCTCGACGCTCACCGATCAGAAGACGCGGTAGGCTTCCAGGTTGTAGGGAACCCGCGATTCGACGCCGAACTGCCGGTGCGCACTGGCAGCCAGGTCGAGGGCTCTCGCTTCCTCGCCATGGTTCACGAGCAGACGTCGGGGTCGCATCCGCCCGATGTAGTTCATCAACTGGTTCCGGTCCGAGTGACCCGAGAACCCCTCGATGGTGGAGATCTCCATGCGCACCGCGACGGAGACGGGCCGGCCGTCGGCCAGGAGGGAGACCTGCGGGACCCCGCCCTGCAACCGTCGTCCCAGCGTCCCCTCGGCCTGATACCCAACGAACAGGAGCGCGCTGGACTCCTCGCCGGCCCACGCGCGGAAGTACTCCATGATCGGTCCGCCGTTCATCATTCCGCTCGTCGCGAGCACCACGCAGGGCTCCGTCGTATCGAGGATCTCGTCGCGCATCTGCCCCGAGTCGACGCGGTGGAAGATGTCCGAGAGGAACGGGTTGTCCGCCTGGCGGAAGATCTGCGAGCGGAGGTCCTGGTTGAGATACTCCGGGTAGGCCGTGTGGATCGCCGTCGCCTCGAAGATCATACCATCGAGGTAGACGGGGACTCGGGGAATCCGGCCCTCGCGCATCCCCTGCTCGAGCACGAGCATCATCTCCTGCGAGCGTCCCACGGCGAACACCGGCACCACGAGGTGACCCTTCCGGGCGAGCACCTTGGCCGCGAAGGTGCTGAACGACTCGCTCGCCTGTCGTCGGCTCGGCTGAACGTTCCGGGCACCGCCGTAGGTCGATTCGATCACCAGCGTGTCGAGGGCGGGGAGCCGGTCGTCCGCCGCGTCGAAGAGCCACGTCCGCTCGTACTTCATGTCGCCGGAGAACGCGACGCTGTGCCGGTTCGGCCCGAGGTCGAAGTGACAGATCGAGGAACCGAGGATGTGACCGGCGTTGTAGAGCGTGAGCTGCATATCGGGAGCGATGCTAACCGTTTCGCCCCAACGGAGGGGGATGGTGCGGGTGACCAGGTCGCGCACGTGCGAGGAGTCGTAGAGGCTCCGTCGGGCCTCGGCCCGCACGACCTTGATGGCGTCCAGCAATAGGAGCGTCATCAGATCGCGGGTCGGCGCCGTGCAGTAGACGGGGCCAGCGTACCCGTACTTGAGGAGCGTCGGGACCAAGCCACAGTGGTCGAGGTGCGCGTGCGTGACGACGACCGCATCCACGGAATCGAGCGGCAGGAGCTCGGGTGCGTTGAAGAACGGAGTCTGGTCCGAACTGGGATGGATCCCGCAGTCGATCAGCACCTTGGAGTTCGGGGTCGACAGGAGGCTCGCGCTTCGACCGACCTCTCGGTACCCGCCCAAGGACACCGTGCGGGACCAGAGTTCGTCCGGTAGAGGGCTCCGCGCGATGCGAGCGCCCACGCGGGTGAGAAAGGTGTGCCGTTCGTCAAACGAATTGCGGAGATGCAGACGCACCTCGTCCAGGGTTCGGGAAGGGATCGGGGGCGCCCGGACGATCGTGGGCACCCAGCCGATTTTCGACTTGACCCGCTGGATCGTACTGCCCTCGGGACCAATGGCCGGACCGGGGTTCGTGACCTCCACGGTGACCTCCCCGGTCTCGGGCTGGAAGAACATGCGCTGGATCTCCGCCTCCTCGGGGACCATCCGGCGGATCTCGCGCTCGGCCTCGGCAGTGTCCAATCGACCTTCCGGATTGCTGCGGACCAAGACGCGCCGCCTCCATCGGCGCGAGAGTTGCCGGAGTGCGTCGTGGTCGGAGGAGAGCTTCTCGTGATCTTTCGTGTAGAGCACGAGGTACGGGCCCTCCAGCTCGACATCGGAGACGCTGATCCCGCTCGGTAGCAGCTCCGCTACACCGGCTCGAATGCCATCGTTCAGTTTCCCGGTACTCACGAGATCCGGAAGGGGTTGGGCGCGACGCCGGCAGCGCGAGGACTCTACTGAGGAGACCCGCCGTCGATCGGAGCGGACCCGAGCGGCGAGGAGAGTCGTGGGGCGACCCCTGCCGCGGTACGCCCCGGTGACTCGATCATGCAAGCGAACTCATCGAATCGAGCCGGAACTCCTTGTGCCGCCCGGCCACCCACGAGGGGAGCCGTGCGCAAGCCCGGAACGCTCCGGCGTCGTGCTACGAATCTGAAAGACGACATACGCTTATAAGGACGTTCCCCTTCGACCGCACGGCCCCGACTCCCCTCGAGCTGGGAGGGGGTCGGATCGACTCATCGACGGGGAGGGAGGAGCACTATGGAGCACAAGGTTCGAGATTTTTCGAAGCTGTTGACCGAGGGTACGATCAAGGGGCTCACGCCGAAGCAGATCAAGGCGCATCTCGGGTTGTACGAAGGATACGTACGCAAGCTCAACGAGATCGAGCAGCGGCTCGCGGAGTTCCGGTCCAAGCTCGACACCGAGCCGGACATCCTGCAGAAGAACGCCAACTTCAGCTACGGGGCCTTCAGCGAGCTCAAACGGCGCGAGATCGTCGCGTACAACGGCAGCTACCTCCACAAGGCGTACTTCGAAAACCTGGAACCGGTGAACGAGCCGGACGACCAGTTCCGCTCCCTGCTGAAGTCCTCCTTCGGTTCGATCGAGAAGTGGCAGGCCGAGACAAAGGCGGACGCGGCGTCCACCCCGGGTTGGGTGCTCGTGACGTACGACCAGGTCCGTCAGCAGCTCCACAACTGGGTGATCAACGAGCACAGCGTCAACGTCCCCGCGATCTCCCAGGACGTGGTCATCGCGCTGGATTGCTGGGAGCACGCCTACGCCATCGACTACGGGACGGACAAGGCGACGTATGTCCAGGTGTTCTTCGCGAACCTCAACTGGGAAGAGGCCAATCGCCGCCTCAACGTCGTGCTGAACGGACGGCCCTCGCCGGCGATGCGCTAGCGCGACGGAGCGCCCGCGTCGATGGTGAGTCTCGACTCCGGGTTCGTTCTCGACTGCGTCCGGGGCGTCCCGTCCGCGACCGACGCGCTCCGTCGGGCGGGGGAGTCTCCCGAACCCCTCTACATCTCCGTCGCGGCCCGCGCCGCCGTGATCTCGTACGCGGCGCACGAGGGCGAGTCGTTCCGCCATCGGGCCGAGGAGTTTCTGGGCTCGGTCGAGTGCCTGGACATCGACCCGGAGGCGGTGGGCGTCGCGACGGCGATCGCCGAGGAGCTGGCCGAGGACGGGCGAAGGCTGGACGGCGTCGACCTCTTCGTCGCGGCGTGCGCCCGGCAGCATCGACAGCGGGTCCTCTCCCGTAACCCTGAACTCGAACAGGTGCGTGGGCTCGTGCGCGAGCCGTACTGAGGGCGAGGAGAGATCGAGATGGCGCTGACCCTGCGGGCCGACGGCTGGGAGCCGGGGGGTCGGATCCCTCCGCGGTTCACCGCCGACGGGGAGGATCGGTCTCCGCGGGTCGAATTCGCGGGCGTGGGGGACAATGTGCGGGCGTTCGCGCTCATTTTCGACGACCCCGACGCCCCCGGGGGAACGTGGGACCATTGGGTGATCTACAACATTCCGGGGGCCGCGCGCGAGCTGGCCGCAGGGATCGCCCGGGACGAGGTCCTTCCCGACGGCGCTCGCCAGGGCCGGAACAGCTGGGACGAAATCGGGTACCGGGGGCCCTCGCCCCCACCGGGCAAACCCCATCGGTACATCCTCCACCTCTACGCCCTGTCCCAGCCGATCCGAGTGCTGCCGGGGCTCACGGCCGCCGCGCTGCGGGACGCCGTTCGGCCGAACGTGGTGTCGAGTGCCACGTACACGGGGACGTACGGACGCGACTGAGCCACGAGGACAGGCCATCCCCCGACAAAGTCGCGCGACCCGGAGGATCTAGATTCGGTCCCCGGTCGCCGCGCTCGCGGCGGAGGCGGGCGCTGCGGAGCTCGCGTTCGGCGGATCGCCGGCGCTCGTCTCGTGGGGGGCGCCCGAGCCAGGATGCGGATGGCGATGACCGGTGGTTCCCCCCGCGACGGCCGGGGTGCCGAGCGAGTACCGGCCGAACGCGATGCCCCGGATCCCGCGCAGGTCCTCGGCCGCGTTCACCACCTCGTCGCGCTTTCCCACCAACCCGATGAGCTGCATGCACGAACCGCCCTCCAAGTGCACGTGCGAGGACGCCCGGACGTGGACGCCCCAGCGATGCTCGACCGCCGTGAGCCGCCGCAGCACGTTGGGAGCGTCGTGTCGGTAGATGAGCAGGACGCTCGCGACCGAGTCGGAGTCGGGATCGCCGAGTTCGTGCTCGGCGAGCTCCTTCCGGATCAGGGCGCGGATGGCGTCGGATCGACTGGGAGAGTTCCGCGCTTTCACCCAATGGTCCAGCAGGGCGAGGAGATCCGGCTCGAGCGAAACCCCGAGGCGGACGACGTACCCGTCCTTTCGCTTCCGCCCGGTCGGGGTCCGGTCCAATCGAGCGTCCGGTCGAGCCGAGTGACGTACGCGTCGCGCCATCGCGCCGGTCCCGAGGGCGCGACATCGGCTCCGCAGATAACGGTGCGGACGTCGTCGCGGGCCCCGTCGCCACCGGTGTTACGTACGCCGAAAGCGGCACATTCGCTTATATGCCACGGCGCTTCGGCGCCCTCGTGGCTCCGGCGGCGACGGAGGTTTCGAACCCGCTCACTGAGGTCCGGAATCCCATCGTTCTCTCTCGAGCCGAGTGGATCAAGGTCATCCTCATCTACGCGGGCATCGCGGTCGCGACCGGTATCGGGATCTACGCGACGTTCTGGGTGGGAACCCAGTACGGCATCTTCTGGGGCCTGGGCATTCTCGCGTACACGCTAGGGCTGCGGCACGGCGTCGACGCGGACCACATCTGCGCGATCGAC
>JASHWZ010000156.1 GCA_030043865.1 Thermoplasmata archaeon
CGTGCCCGGGGTCCTCCATCCCGATCCGGGAGAGTCGATGCATCCCCGACTGATGGCGCTGCCCGAGGTCTACCGGCGGCTCCACCGCGGACGCCTTCCCGGCGGGAGCACCATGGTCGGGCTGTTCCTCGCCGAGCCGGTGCTGCGCAAGCGCGGCTGGCTCTCGTAGCGACGCGCGCGATACCCTTGGAGACCGCACGACGCGAGCGATCGCAACGCTAGGCCACCGGGTCGGGTTCGGGTGTCCCTTCGATCGAGCCCTGCTCCCGCGCGCGCTGCGCGTTCCGGCGGACGAGCGCGATCGCCCCGACCCAGGCGACGGCGCCCATCACGTAGGCGGTGGCGCAGACCGGGCAGATCGCGTGGATCAGGGCGAGCTCGACGTACAGCAGGGTGAGCGCGACCGCCACCCCGGCGGTCGTCACGGCGAGGAGCGCGTACCCCCACCGGGGGTCCCGGCGGTTCCGTTCGGCGAGGGACGCGACGACGAGGATCAGGAGGAACCCCCCGATCCCCCACGCGTAGTCGGGGATGCCGAGCAGCGTCGTGAGCCCGCTCGACAGCACGGCCCCGCACGAGACGTAGGAATTCACCGAGCAGAGGCCCGAGAGCGACGAGTCGTACGCTTCCGCGGTGGCGAACAGCGAGAGGATGAATCCCAAGCCGCCGGCGAGATAGATGACGCTCCGGATCGAGCGGGTCCGCATGGGGCCGTCAGAACTGCGCGACGTAGCCGGTGACCGCGCTCTTCGTGGCGGCCGACCAACCGTACTCCGTGGCCAGGTAGCTGACGCTCTCCCCGGTCGCCTTGGTGATGAACGCCATGATCCACCAGGCCTGGTCCTGCAGGACGGACCACGCGGAGCCGTTCTCGGATTGCACCTGGCTCAGCACGGTCTGCGCGCCCTGCGACGTGCCGTCCTGCACGCTCGCGTAGTTCCAGCTCTCGAGGTTCGCCGGGTCGATGATCGGGGTGCCCGCGTGGATGTACTGGCCGTTCACGACGAGGAACGGGATCGCGCCACCGGAGTAGGCGCCGACATACCCCGCCTCGTAGCAGTTACCCGTCGCGGGGAACGTGCCGTCCACGCCCGAGGTGTCCTCGTTCGCGACGAAGACTATCGTCGAGCTGGAGTAGCCGAGCTTCGAACTCCCGAGAATAATCTCGGGCGTCCCGGCGTACACGTCGGAGAGACTCGAATAACCTAACGCGCTCCCCGCGCCGGTCACGGTGCCGAAGCCGGCGAGCGCCTTGTAGATCGTCCAGCTGCCGGCCGAGCAGTACGGGCACCAGCTCGCCCCGTAGAAGTAGACGACCGGCTTCCCGTCGACCTGCCACGGCGAGACGCTCGCCTTCGACCACCCCGGTCCCGGCAGCCCCGACAGCGTCGAGGAGGGCGGCAGGTACGGGCAGCCGTACGCGAGGTACCCGGTCAGGCCGACCAGGCCCGAGATCAGGAGACCGATGACGACCCCGTACACGACGGTCGTCCGGAACGCCGGGGTCCAGCGGGCCCCCGACGACCGCAGGAGCCCGAACGCGAGGATGAAGGCGGCGACCGCGAAGGCGATCGCGAGCCACGGCGACCAGGAGATGAGGATCCCGACCGGCGAGGGCGCGAGGTACGCGAGGAGCGCCCACAGCCCGAAGGCCGGCGTGAGAAGGTAGCCGATCCGCGGCAGCGTCCAGACGCGCTCGGTCACCGTCGCGTCGACCTTCTTCGGCGACCGGCTGCTCGGGGCATCGCCCTTCCCCCGTTCGGCGCGCGAGCGCTGGCGGTGGTAGAGGCCCCGCAGCGCCCGACCGGCGTCGTGCACGGAGGCATCGGGATGGAAGCCGACCTTCGGGTCCTCGGCGATCCGGTCCCAGTCCCAGCCCCGGTCCCGGAGCAGTTCGACGCGGTCCCAGTCCACCATCGCCCGTCCCACCCCCGCTGCCCCTATTGGTCTTTACCCTCGACCGGGTCGCCGCCGGCCACCCCCGGTCGTTTTTACCCGCACCGTGGATGGGCCGCACATGCACGTTACCTTTCTCGGTACGGCCGGCTCGTGGCCCACGAAGGAGCGCTCGGCGAGCGCGGTCGCGCTCGAGCTCGAACGGGAGCTCGTGCTCCTCGACTGCGGTGAGGGCGCCCAGCGGCAGTTCTTCCAATCGTCGGCGTCCTTCATGCGCGTCCGGCGGGTGTTCATCACGCACTTCCACGGGGACCACTTCCTCGGGCTCCCGGGGCTCATCCAGAGCATGTGCCTCAACAATCGGACCGAACCGCTCGACGTCTACGGTCCGCCGGACGCGAAGGAAATGGTCGGTCGCGCCCTCGCGATGGGGTACTTCACCCTGCGATTCCCGGTCGAGATCCACCCGCTCGAGCCCGGGGCGACGGTCGAACTCGATGGGTTCACGGTCCGCACCGCCCGCGCGACGCATCCGGTGCCCGCGCTGTCCTACCGAATCGACGAGGCGGAGAAGCGCGGCCGCTTCGACGCCGAGCGGGCCCGCGCCCTCGGGATCCATGGCCCCGACTTCCGTCGCCTCGAGGCCGGGGAGGCGGTGCGCGTCGGGTCGACGGTCGTGCACCCGTCGGACGTGATGGGGAGCCCCCGTCCGGGGCGCTCGGTGGTCTACTCGGGCGACACGGCCCCCTCGGAGGAGGTCGGCCGTCTCGCGCACCGGGCGACGGTGCTCATCCACGAGGCGACCGTGATGCAGGAGCTCGAGGGGCAGGCGAACGAGTGGGGCCACTCCTCCGCGCACCAGACGGCCGAACTGGCGCGCCGGGCCGAGGTCGCGAGCCTGATCCTGACGCACTTCTCCTCCCGGTACAAGGAGATCGCGCCGCTCGAGAACGAGGCCCGCCAGGTGTTCCCGGCCGCCCTCGCGGCGCGCGACCTGTTGGACGTTCCGATCCATCAGCCATGATCACCGCCGACCTCCTCGTGACGGACGTCCGGGAGGTCGCGACCCTCGCGCGCGGGGCGGTGCCCCGGGTCGGCGCGGCGATGCGCGAGCTCGGGCTCGTCCACGACGCCGCGCTCGCGACGAGCGGAGGCCGGGTCGTCTGGGTCGGTCCCGAGCGCCACCGTGCGCGGTCGGTCCGGCTGCGCCGCGGGGGCTCGGTCGTCTCCGCCGAGGGCGGCGTGGTCGTTCCGGGGTTCGTCGACGCCCACACGCACGCCGTCTTCGCCGGGGACCGTGCGTTCGAGCTGCCGCTCAAGGTCGCCGGCGCGAGCTACGCCGAGATCGCGCGCCGAGGGGGCGGCCTCTACGCGACGGTCCGGGCGACCCGCGCGGCGAGCCGCGCGCGCCTCC
>JASHWZ010000157.1 GCA_030043865.1 Thermoplasmata archaeon
GACGCCGAGCTGTGCGCGGAGCCCGGGCTCGAGCTCCCGAGCGCCCGACGCGTCCGCGGCGACCGGTCGATGTTCGGTCACGCGCACGGCATCGATTGCCGCGCCTCGCCGGAGGTAGGGATCGACCCCCGGGGGGATGGGGCGCGGCCCGTGGTCTTCCGTGCGACTCGGTCCCGGTAGACGCGGCCGGGCCAACGATAAGAACTGGGCTCGACTCCGGAGGGCGCACTGCGGGCCTCGCGGGCTCGGCACTGGGGAGCGACCGGCGATGAGCGAGCGTCGAACCGTGGCCCGCGAAACGTTTGAGACCGTGGAGTGATACCGACGCGATGGCGCGCCTCCGACGGGTCCACGTCTCGCGCGGACGCTACTTCGAGTACGTCTCGCAGGGGAAGGGTCCCGCGACCCTCCTCGTGCATCCGGGCGGACCGGGGCTGACGTACCACTATCTCCGCGGGCTGCTGAAGCTCGCCAACGCCCACCTCCGCGTGGTCCTGTTCAACCCGCGGGGCGTCGGCCACAGCTGGGCGCCCGAGTCCCCCCGCGAGTACACGCTCTCGACGATGGCCGAGGACGTCGAGGCGATCCGGCGAGCGCTGCACATCTCCGAGCTCCACCTGCTCGGATACTCGGCGGGCGGCTTCGTCGCTCTCGAGTACGCGCATCGGTATCAATCGCACCTGACGTCCCTCCTCCTCTGCGCGACCGCGGGGAGCGCCGAGGAGATCCGCCAGTCGAACCGGAACGCGCTCGCGGTGGCGTCCCCGAGCCGCCGCCAGCGGGTCCGGGAGCTGACGAAGGCGAGGGCGTTCGATTCGCCGGAGTACCAGCAGCTCGTCGAGGAGATCTTCGGCCCGTTCCAGACGCGGTTCTTCAAGGGGACGTCGCGGGACTGGAAGGCGACGAAGCTGAGCGCGCCCGTCTACCGGGCGATGATGACGCGCTCGGGAGACGAGTTCGCCGTGGATGGGACGCTCGCGCGGTGGGACGGACGCCGGTACTACTCGAAGATCGAGGTCCCGACCCTCGTCGTCGTCGGCCGGTACGACTTCTTCCTCACGCCGTCCGTCGAGATGTCGGACCGGATCGAGCCCGCGCACCTGCGCGTGCTCCAGCGGAGCAGCCACCGCGCCATCCTCGAGCAGCCCAAGGAGTTCCTCGGGACCGTGCGCGAGTTCCTCGAGGACGTCACCGGCGGATAGCCGTCCCCGGTCGACGGCGCCCGCTATAACCGTCCGCCGGTCGTGCCCCGGGCCATCATGTCGGCCGAGGTCGTGGTCGCCGGAGTAGACGTCTGGAAGGTCTACGGCACCGGGGACACCGAGGTGCGGGCGCTCGCGGGGCTCAACCTCGAGGTCCGGCGGGGCGAGATGGTCGCGGTGATGGGTCCCTCGGGTTGCGGGAAGACGACGTTCCTGAACTGCTTCTCGGGGCTCGACGACATCACCCGTGGGACCGTCACGCTTGAGGGTGTCAACATCCACGCCCTTCCGGACCGCGCGAAGAGCGAGTTCCGCGCGCGCCGGATGGGGTTCGTTTTCCAGTCGTACAACCTGCTCCCGGTGCTCTCGGCGGCGGAGAACGTCGAGCTACCGCTCCTGATCTCGGGCGGCGCGCCGAAGGACGCCCGCGAGCGCTCGAACGCGATCCTCCGCGAGCTCGGCCTGGGGGACCGGGCGACGTTCCGCCCGGCGCAGCTCTCGGGCGGTCAGCAGCAGCGGGTCTCGCTCGCGCGAGCGCTGGTCGCGAATCCGGCGATCGTCTGGGCGGACGAGCCGACCGGGAACCTCGACGAGGAGGGTTCGGTCCAGGTGACGACGCTGCTCCGCGACCTGAACCAGCGGCACCGCCAGACGATGGTCGTCGTCACCCACGACCCCGACGTCGCGAAGAAGTGCGACCGGACGTACGCGATGCGCGACGGGCGGTTCGTCCCGTAACCGGGGGCGTTCGATGGCGTCGGTCGTCGGGGGCCTGCTCCTCCTGTTGCTCGTCGTGGCGCTCGTCGTCGGCGCGCTGGCCGTTCGTCAGCGCCTCTCGTTCCGGATCGCAATGCGGAACGTCCGACGCGGGCGCTGGCGGACCGTGCTCATCGTGCTCGGTCTGCTGGTCGGCACTGCGATCATCTCGGGTAGCCTCGTGATCAACGACACCGCCGCGACCGTCGACACGCACTTCACGTACATCGCGTTCGGGTACACGGACGAGGCAGTCTACAACTCGTCGGTCGCCCAGGGAAGCGCGCCGTACGCGTTCTTCCCGTACTCCGTGTACGCCTCGATCGCCGGTCGGACGGCGGCCGAGCCGCTGATCGCGGGGACGACACCCGAGATCGTCGATTCGGGGAGCGCGTACGACCGGACGAGCGGCGTCCCCGAGACCGGCGTCCAGGTCGTCGGCGTCGACCCGAACGCGAGCGCCGTGCTCGGCGCATTCACCTACGACAATGGGTCGACGACGGCCGGACCCCTCCCCGGCGAGGTCCTGCTCGATGACGAGCTCGCGGGGAACCTGGGCGCGAGCCCCGGGGACCACGTCGTGCTCTACGGCGCGACCACGGTCCCGCTGGTCGTCCAGGGGATCGTCCGGGACGACACGCGCGGCGGCTTCCTCAACGAGAACACCGCGTTCGTCACCCTCGCGACTGCCCAGGCGTTCGCGAACGCCTCCGGCGCGCTCAACTTCATCGCCGTGACGAACGTCGGCTCCCTCACCGGCGGCGTCGCGCACACCGGCGCCGTGATGACGTTCCTCAACGCGACCCTCGACGACCTCGGGCGTCCCGCCGGGCTCGAGGCGGTCCCGCTGCTCCAGCAGAACCTCGACAGCGCGATCGCCTCGGGCCAGTCGATCGCGACGCTCTTCCTCGTCCTCGGGCTGTTCTCGATCGTCGCGGGCGCGCTGCTGATCGTCGGGATCTTCCTGACCCTCGCCGAGGAGCGGAAGGGGGAGATGGGGATGCTCCGCGCCGTCGGGCTGGGCCGACGAGGGCTCGTCTACATCTACCTGTTCGAAGGGACCGTGTACGCGGCGCTGAGCGCGCTCGCCGGCACGGCGGTCGGCGTCGCCGTAGGCTACGTCCTGATCCTCGTCTACGCCCGCACCCTCGCGATCACCGCCTCCGCCGCCGTCGTGACCGCGTTCGTCCAGTCGTTCACGGTGACCGCCCAGAGCCTGCTGATCGCGTACGTCGTCGGCTTCCTGCTCACGGTCGTCACGATCGCGGCGACCAGCGGGCGGGTGAGCCGCCTCAACATCGTGCGCGCGATCCGGTCGATCCCCGAGCCGCCCCCGCCGCGTCGCGTGTACACGTACCTCGCCTACGTCGGGGCCACGCTCGCGGTCCTCGGCGGCCTCCTGTTCGCGGCGACCCGCGTCGGGACCGGTGACATCTCCTACCCCCTCCTCGGGTTCTCCCTCCTGATCCTCGGCGCCGGTCTGATCGCCGCGCGGTTCGTACCGAACCGGTACGCGTTCAGCGCGGTCGGGCTCCTCCTCATCGTCTGGGCGGGCACGGTCGAGTTCCACCGGCTCCTGCTCGGGTCGAGCCACTCCGACTCGGTCTTCGCGATCTTCGTCGAGGGGATCGTCCTCG